>NZ_JUEI01000026.1:0-184493 GCF_000802655.2 Paenibacillus sp. IHB B 3415
GTGACGGAAGCGTAGTCGCTCAGCGTTGCGGACAGACCCCCCCGCCGCGGATGACAACCGGCCATCCGCGAGATCCGGGCCAGCTGGCTCAGCACCTGAATGCCGCGGTCCGCCCCCATGAAGGCATGCACTTCATCGATTACGATGAAGCGCAGATCATGGAATAGCGCCGGGATGGCATTCGGGCGGTTCATCAGCAGGCCTTCCAGTGATTCCGGTGTAATCTGCAGCACCCCGGATGGGTTCTGCATCAGCTTCGTCTTATCCGCCTGCGGCACATCGCCATGCCAGTGCCAGACCGGGATATTCCCTTCCCGGAGCAGGTCATTTAACCGTGTGAACTGATCGTTGATCAGCGCCTTTAGCGGAGCGATATACAGAATACCTACAGAAGCGGACGGACGCTCATACAGCTCCGTAAGCGCGGGAAAAAAAGCCGCCTCTGTCTTGCCCGAAGCGGTCCCGGAAGCGATAAGCAGATGATGCGGTGTGTCAAACAGCACCCGGCACGCATCTACCTGGGCCTCACGCAGCGTATCCCAGCGGTTCTTATAGATGAATTCTTTAATGAACGGAGCCAGCCGGTAGAACGGGTTATCACTCATAGGTCAAACTCCGCCAGGAATCCGTCCAGTTCATTCTGTCCGGTCTCGGCAGGCCGCTGAGTCCGCTCCCCGACCAGCTTCTCGAACGACATTTCCGGATGCTGGTTCAGCGTATGCAGCAGATCCATGAAGTCGCGCACGACCTCACGCGCGGTAAGCAGCTCCTCTGCACCCAGCCGGTTCACAGCCTCTTCCATGAAATGCACCAGCTGCTCCTGCGTCAGTCTGGCTTCATACCCGTAGTGCAGCGCGTGAATGTCCCGCAGCTTCTGCAGCAGAATCAGAATCTCCTCATGGGAGAGCATGTCCAGGGCAATGATCGGCCCGGTGAAGTTGTTCAGTCCGGCACCGGCATACCGCCCGGCTACCAGCCTGGAACGGAGTGCCTCATAGCTGAATAAGCCGCGCCGGTGGTCTTCAACGAACTGCGGTGTGCCGCCGACGAAGATCCCCAGCCGTTCTGCCTTGCCCTGCATCGTATCGTTGAACATGGTCAGCAGCTTCTCATAATTGCTCTGGCGGGAGATGCTGTTGGTTATCTTGTAGAGGTTGACTCCCTCATCGATGAACAGCAGCAACCCCTTATAGCCGATGGCCCCGGTGAATTCCGCCCATAGCTTCATATAATCATACCAGTTGTCGTCATCGATAATGACGCCCACCCCCAGCGCCTTGCGCGCTTCCGTGCGGGTCGCGAACTCGCCGCGCAGCCAGCGCAGCGAATCCTGCTTCAGTGCGTCATCGGCCAGCTTATGCCCGTTCCAGTAAGAGGCCAGCACCTTCGCGAAGTCGAAGCCATGCACAAGCCCGCGCATCTCGGAGGCTACCGCATAGATCCGCTGCTCCACTTCTTCACCAAGCTCCAGCGCATCCGGCCCATAGCCCTTCTCTTGCATGACGGCCTGCTGCAGAGACATAATCCACTTCTGCAGCATAATCTCCAGTGCCCCGCCATCGGGGCGCGTCCGGGTCGACAGATGGCTCATCAGCTCGCGGTAGGTGGCAAGCCCCTGCCCCTTCGTACCGACAAGCCGCCGCTCCGGCGACAAGTCCGCATCCGCGACCACGAAGTCCCGGTCCATCGCGTAATTGCGGATAATCTGCAGCAGGAAGCTTTTGCCGCTGCCGAATTTGCCCGTAATCAGCTTGAAGGCGGCTCCGCCCTCGGCGATATTATCCATATCGCGGAGGATGGCTTCAACCTCCGGCCGGCGGCCGACGGCAATATATTCAAGACCGATACGCGGCACAACTCCCGCTGTCAGCGAGTTGACGAGCGCGGTGGTCATCCGCTTCGGTATTTTGAGTGGGTTCATTCCTGATTTCACCTCTTTATATAGTGCAGCATGGATATAAATTCTTCGGTCAGCTCTTCACCGTCGATGACGAGATCCCCCAGACTATCCATAGCAAGTTCATTAATCTCATCGAACAGCAGCTCTGCCATGGTCCCGCCGCCCGCTGCCAGCCGGTTCACCTTCACCAGGCCGTCATCCTCCGCCAGCGCAAGCAACACATCCCGCTGCAGCAGACTCAGTTCAGAAGCGAAGGACGTCCAGCTGTCCGCTTCGCCATCAATAATTGGCAGCGGATAATCTGCTTGTCCTTGCACAGCAGGTTCTTCAACAATAATGTCCAGCTTCTCTTCGTCACTTTCTCTAACCGCTGGCTCCTCTGACCTGGAACCAGCGGCAACCGCGACACTTCCCGGTTCATCTTCATCCACTCCCTCTATGCCCCAATCCGTTTCATCATCCTTCTCCAGCGCTTCCTCCACCGTGAGCAGCGAACGCACCACCTCGGAGTCATTCTTCAGCTGTTCCAGCTTCCGCTGATCAATCACAACTGCCGGACCCTTCTCCTCCTGCTCCGCCTTGCGGAATTCACGCTGCAGGAACTTGGTCACCAAGTCCTCCATGTCGGCATCAACTTTGACATCCTTGAGCCGTCCGCGATAACCCATAAGCGCCCGCAGTTTATTCTCGGTCAGCCGGAATAAGCGTGTAATCAGGCTGCGCAGCGGAGGCGATTTGCTGATTCGTACGACAGGTATAAGAACAGAGTAGCCATAGAGTGAGATATCATATACTGCGCTGCGGAACAAATACCGCTCACGGACAACCGGCGGACCGGGCGGGAACATCGTGATCAGATTCGAGCCGTGCTTCCGCGCGACATACGTATCAATTAGTGCCACTACTTGGGGGATGTACTTTTCCGCAGCAGCTTTTCCTTCACCTGTATAGAATTTCGATTTGCTGATATCATAATCCGACATCACACTCAGCACCTCGATGCTAAGCTGCTCCGGGGTAGCAGACAGGCAGCGGACAAGCTCAAGCTCAGCCAGATCCCCGGCAAGCCCGCGTGTACGGATGACAATCTCCGAGAGCGGGATATCCAGCTTATGCACGAATGAGAAATCTGCAATCCATCCGCCAAGGTATTGATCCAGACGTTTATACTTGTCACGGTAGGCTTCCCAGAGCAAGCCGAGCTGACGGCATCCATCCTGCGGCTCATCCCAGCCTACACCGTTAATCAGCTCATATATATGCAGAAAGATATAGGAGAGGTCGGTCTTCGGGTATCTACCTTGCCGGACTTCATCCCGCCAGAAGAAATACCACCGGCTCTGCGCACCTGTCATATGGCCGTAAGTCGGCCAATAGCTTTTGAACGGAACAAATAAAGCCGCAGGCTCCTTATGATCCGCAAGCTCCCGGGCCCGCTGGACAAACTGGCTCTCCGTAGTGGTTACCGGCTCCTGTGTCTCTTCCATATCCCATAGCTGGAGCTGTACTGTATCATATTGGGACGTTTTCTTCTTGCCCGGACCTTCCGGAGGCTTCGGTATAACCGCTTCTGCAGAACTGCGCGGCGGAATTGCCATATTCTGCTCCGTGCTCTCCCAGACCAGCTCCGTGAAATGCAGGCCCTGCCTGTCTTTAGCCATACTTACCCGCTCCATTAGTGTGCCATAATAATTTTTACCATTATACCATATGCGTTATGACGGTGATGCAGCGGTCTCCAGTCCTGTACTGAACCCCCACCAGTCCGCATGCGAAATAAAGAGTAAGACTCCCTGAATTCCCCAAGCAATAGTCAGAAACAGCTTCTCTGCACTCTAAGGGATGGCAACCGCCGTTTCGGCAGGCGTAAACATACCCATTCTGGCGTATATTTCAAAAAAGACCTTGAGAGACTGGCTCCTCAAGATCCTAGATTAGAGTGTCTGTCACTGCACATTGCCGGACAATGAGAACGTTCGTTTGTGTCTTCCTTAAGAATATACTATATTCCCCCTGTGGGCTGCAATAGCGGAGGCTTCCCTCCACCCGCATAGCGGGTGGTTTTTGGGTGGTTTTTTGTATCGCGCGGTTTCACGCACTCAACTGGCTAAAGCCATAACAAAGGCCAGCCGGAACTTTCGGCTGGCCTGATTGGAGTATAACTCCTGATGATTTTTCAAATTATGCTTAGAGCAGCTCTGTACCCTTCGTTTCCTTCCCCAGGAACAGCACGGCCAGCGCCCCAATGATAATCGTTACGAAGAACAGCATGAAGATCGTGCTGATCGCAACCGAATTGCCCACCATCACGCCGACCAGTGTAGGTGCAATAATACCCCCGATACGTCCGAAAGAGGTTGCCAGTCCGGCACCAGTCGAACGGATGGTAGTGGGATATAGCTCCGGTGTATAAGCATACATCCCGCCCCATGCCCCCAGGTTGAAGAAGGACAGGCAGATCCCTGCGGCCATCAGCATGCCTTCGGTTGTGGAATTCCCGAACCAGGCGGCGCTGACCGCTGTCAGCAGCAGATAGATGACGAGCACGAACTTCCGGCCAAATTTCTCGATGAAATAAGCGGCGGTGAAATATCCCGGAAGCTGAGCGAGCGTCATGATCAGCACATACTCGAAGCTTTTGACCAGACTGAAGCCCTTAAGCACCATAACTGTCGGCAGCCACAAGAACATGCCATAGTAGGAGAAAACAACCGTAAACCACAGAATCCACAGCATAATCGTCGAACGGCGGTATTCCGCAGACCAGACTGCCGTAATCCGGTTCCGCAGGGATACCGGAGCCTTCTTGATCTCGGCGAATTTCGGCGAGTCATCAATCGCCTTACGCAGGTAGAGCGCATAGAGCGCCGGGACTGCACCAATCGCGAAGGCAATCCGCCAGCCGTAATCCGGAATAACGAAATAAGCGATCAGCGCGGACAGAATCCAGCCCAACGCCCAGAAGCTCTCCAGCAGCACGACGGCCCGTCCTCTTTCTTTGACCGGCATGCTCTCGGACACCAGTGTCGAGGCAACCGGCAATTCACCGCCCAGCCCGAAGCCGGCAATGAAGCGCAGCACACACAGCATTACGTACCCTGCGGCGAATGCCGACAGGCCGCTTGCTATGGAGAAGATCAGCAGCGTCCACAGCAGTACGGATTTGCGGCCGAACCGGTCCGCGAGAATCCCGGCCGCAGCCGCTCCCACCGCCATACCCACCGAGTTAATACTGGTTAAATATCCGATCTTCTCCGGTCCCAGCGACCATTCCTTGGCCAGCGCAGCCACCACAAAAGATATCATCCCCACATCCATCGCGTCGAACATCCAGCTGAGTCCTGCACTGAAGAGCAGTTTTCTTTGCTTCGGATTCTGCAGCAGCGACATTTGATTCATCATAACAAGCACCCTCTTCCCTGATTCCCGCTAAGTCTCGGAGTAAGACTAGTTTCACTTACACATTCTAGAATCGGACGGTTCAAAAATCAAGGAATAACACCGCATTGAAATATTGCCGGGCCATCGCCTGAAAATAACAGGTCTGAACCGATATGGCGGCGATCAGGAGCATATTCTGCACGGCATCCCGCTGTGATCTGGTCAGATGGCTGAGCCGCTTCATCATTCCGTCCATCGCCGATTTGAGCGCACTGTCGGATTTCAGTAAATACTCTTTAGGGTTACCAGGCTGAGCCTGCCCCTGCACCGGCATCGGGGAGCGGGTCTTAATCTCCTCGAACAGCTCTGCATACCCGTGATACAGCTGTGCCGGCTCGATCAGGTCGTCATCATCATGCTCAGGCGCCAGGAACAGCATACGGAAGAGCTGGCGGATGCTCTCGAAATCGAGTGCAGCCTTGAGATCATCAATTATAAATAGAAGCGCAGCCTGATTAATGGAATACTTCTTCCCTTCACGCGGCGCCCCGAGATATTCCTTGAAGTCACGCTTTACCCAGTTCTGCATAGCCGTAACAGATAATGTGGAATACTCAATCAGACTGCCGAGCGAGGCGATTTCACCAAGGGATAACCCTTTGATACCGCTGCCTTTGATCAGTTTCTGCAGAATCGGGGGAATGTCCGTAGAGAGAAAAGCCGGCAGTGACGTCCCCTCCCGCACCTCTTCCCGGTGGAATTTGGTCCAGGCTTCCTGAAGAATATGGAGCGGCTTCCGCTCCGAGTTTTGGCTTAGAGACAGTAATAGTCCGGACATCTCTATCCGGCTAAGTGTAAATGCTTCCATAGATGGCAACCCTCCACCATTTGATATTTCATTGAAAAGTTCGTACAATAGGTTCATATGAACTCATAATATGAGTATAACCTATTTTAGGAACGAAAGGGATGGTAAAGATTATATGGGTATAGGACTTAGTTTGACGCTCGTGGCAATTTTGATTATTTTAACCGCATTTTTTGTAGCAACGGAGTTTGCAGTAGTGAGATTAAGAGGTAGTCAGGTCAGTCAAATGGTGCTCGACGGGAAGAAGAACGCGCTGGCAGTACAGCGGGTATCCGCCAACCTCGATGGTTATTTGTCCGCTTGTCAGCTTGGGATCACCATTACTGCACTCGGGATCGGGGCATTGGCAGAGCCTGCATTTGAGCAGCTGCTGATTCCATTGTTTGACCTGACGAACCTGAGCCACAGCGTTAGTGAGCCTATTGCTTTTGCACTGGCCTTCATTATCGCCACATTCCTGCATGTCGTTGTCGGTGAACTTGCACCGAAGACGGCCGCTATAAACATTCCGGAGAAAATCGGTCAGATTACCGCACCGCTGATTATTTGGTTCTACAGAGTATTGTACCCTTTGATTTGGATCATGAACGGTTCCGCCAACCTGCTCGTCCGTATGTTCGGAATGAAGCCGGCCAGTGAACATGGCGATGCCCACAGTGAAGACGAGATCCGCCTGATCTTGTCCGAGAGCTATGAGAGCGGCAAAATCAACAAAGCGGAGTACGGTTATGTGAACCGGATCTTCACCTTTGATGAAATGCTGGCCAAAGAAATCATGGTTCCCCGGACAGATATGGTATGTCTGTTCATCGACCATTCGCTGCTGGAGAATATCGCTATTATCCGCAAGGAGCAGTATACGCGTTTCCCTGTAGCAGACGGCAGCAAAGACAATATCATCGGTATGATTAATACCAAGCAGCTGTACCTGCAATATGACAACAACCCTGATTTTGATTTCAAAAGCCTGATTCTGCCGATTCTAACCGTATCGGAAGTAACGCCGGTGAAGACGCTGCTGACCCGTATGCAGAAGGAGCGCGTGCATATCGCCCTGCTGCTGGATGAATACGGCGGAACCTCCGGCCTCATTACGATTGAAGACATCCTGGAAGAGATTGTCGGTGAGATCCGCGACGAATTCGACGGGGACGAACGCAGAAATGTAGAGAAGCTGAGCGAGACACATTATCTGTTTGACGGCAATGTGTCTCTGCTGGAGATCAAAGATCTTACAGGTCTTGATTTCCACGACGACGAAGTGACTACGATCGGCGGATGGCTGTACAGTCACCTGGAAGAGCCGGTTGTCGGCAAAAGCCATGTGTATGAGCATGTCACTCTGACTGTGCGTGAGATGAACCGCCACCGTATCCGTAAGGTTGAGATCAAGATTGATCTTCCGGTCACCGAAGATTCCGCAGTACACAGCGACTAAAGCGGATAGATAAGCTGCAGTAATACAGAAAGGCGCTTCCCCAGGGAACCTTTCTTGCATATTTTGGTGAGTACTAAAGTAATCACGCCTATAATTAACACCATTAACTATATAGAGGCGGGGTTAAATATTTTACTCATATAATATTCGTCTACCCATTCCCCATCCACCAGCAGCGACTTTTTCTTCACGCCTTCAATCTCAAAACCATACCTCGTATACAGCGCAACAGCCCGCTCATTATGCTTCATTACCGTAAGCTCCAGACGCACAATACCGCTCCGGTTCGCCCACAAGTCCATCTCATGGAACAATGCGCTGCCGATTCCCATGCCCTGATATTGCTTCAGGATGCCGATGACTATATAGGCACTGTGTTTATTGCGGCTGACGCTTCCTCCCCTGACCGACAGGTATCCCGCCAGTTCACCGTCTGCTTCGGCTCCGATCAGGATAGAAGTTTGAGCATTCCCGAAGCTTGCGATCATTTCTTCCACCTGCGGAATTCCGGTCTGCCTCTCTCCGGGTGCAAGCAGCATGTACGAAGTTTCCTGATCCAGCCGGTGCTGCAGACTTAAGAGTGCGGCGGCGTCTTCAGGAATCAGTTCCCTAAGTATGATATCCATTTCATTCCTCCTGCATTTAGACCGGTATGTATTTTTTGAAAAGCTTGCTTCCCTCTCCGTCGTACCCCAGACGCTCGTAGAAGCGGTGGGCATCCGTGCGGCAGCTCTTACTGGACAGCATCACCTTAAGGGCACCTCTGGCCGCTGCTGCCTCTTCTGCGAATTGCATCAGTGAGGCCCCTATTCCCTTGCCGCGCAGCTGCGGGGCAGTTACAACCCCGAACGGGCGGTCACCGCTAAGCGCATCCATGCACAAGTGCAGATGTAACGTACCCGCTACCTCCCCGTCTTCTACGTATACGATCAGCAGGCTGTCCGGATTACTGGCAATTTGGCTGATTCTTTGCGGCGATACTTGGATATCCGTGTGTTCCGGCAGCAGAATCCGGTACAGCTTCTCTAAGCCGGAGGCATCCTCCGGTGTGGCTTCTCTTATCATTCGAATACTCCCTGTATTATAATTAACTACGTTAATTAATATAGTTAATGCGATTAATTAATTGGTTAAACGGCAAATCATCAGCACATTCCCGTCCGGATCTTTGAAATTAAACCAGTGATCATGTTCAATATCTGTGAGTATCTCTGCTCCGCTGGCTTTGACATAATCATAGGCAGCATCGATGTCGTCGGTAAGCAGATGGAAGGAAGGCACCTTCAGCACAGCCTCAGCTGTAAAAATTCTGCTGTCGAGCACGATTCCCGGACCCTGCATCGGCACGTCATACAGATGCCCGAACAAAATTTCACCGTCAAGCGGCAGTCCAAGCAAGCTGCAATACCAGTTTTTGGACCTTTCAATATCACTAACCGGGATGAAGACAGCGCCAACCTGATTCCGTATGGGACTTGTCACAGCAAGTAGAGCCTCCTCTAAAAGTACAGTAGTAGGTAGAGCCTTTAATCATTTCGATAAAATATGTCAATTTCCTGCCTCTTTGGTGACGGGAATATAAGTTATGCTATAATCTTGTCAGATCCTATCCAGATGTCAGGAGAATGAGACTTGGCTAACCTATCCTTTGGGTATCTCAGGCTGACGCCGCCCAAAATACTATCACTGGGCTTTGCAATACTAATCGCGGCCGGCACCCTGCTTCTGTGTCTCCCTGCTGCTTCTACCGGCGGAAGAATCTCTTTCATTGATGCACTGTTCATGGCAACCTCAGCGACCTGTGTAACCGGACTTGCTGTCATTGACACAGGAACGCAGCTGACGGCTTTTGGACAGATTGTACTGCTGGTGCTGTTCCAGTTCGGCGGTCTCGGGTTCGTTACGATGGCGACGCTGATCACGCTGGTGCTGAACAAGCGAATCTCACTGAAGGAGCGTCTGCTGCTGCAGGAATCCATGAATCAGAATTCCATGCAGGGAATTGTGAAGCTGATCCGCCGGGTGCTGATCTACTCGCTGGTGATTCAGCTGACTGGGGCCGTTCTGCTGGCCGCGAGATTTATGATGGACATGCCTTTTGGCAAAGCAGCGTATTACGGAGTATTCCATAGCATATCCATCTTCAACAACGCCGGATTTGATCTGTTCGGGGATGTTCACGGGCCCTTCAGCGGTTTAACCCGCTATGTCGAAGATCCGATTGTGAACATTACCTCCATGCTGCTGATCTTCCTCGGCGGTATCGGCTTTATTGTATTATCTGATGTAATCGACTTTCCGAAACGTAAGCGGCTGACTCTCCATTCCAAGGTAGTCCTTGCCACTTCTGCTGCACTCATTGTGATCGGCGCGGCTATTTTCTTCTGGCTGGAGCTGAATTCCACGCTGAAGCCGCTGCATGCCGGAGGCAAGATTATGGCTTCCTTCCTGCAGGCGATTACGCCACGCTCCGGTGGAGTGACGACGATTGAGATCCCGCTGCTGCGTGAATCCACGCAATTCCTGATGATTCTGCTGATGTTTATCGGGGCAGCTCCCGGCTCCACCGGCGGCGGAATTAAGATTACCACCTTTGCAATTCTGGCCAGCACAGCCTACGCCAAGCTCCGGGGCAAAGAGGATATCGTAATGTTCCGCCACCGGATCTCGAAGGAGAATGTCTACAGGGCGATTACCATGACCCTGCTGTCACTGATGCTGGTGGTCATCTCAACCATGCTGCTGTCCGTGACGGAGAGTGCGGATTTTCTGACCGTGCTGTTCGAGGCAGTCTCCGCTTTCGGTACTTCCGGTATAACAATGGGACTGACTACAGAGCTGACAACAATCGGCAAGGTGCTGGTGATCATTCTTATGTTTGTCGGCCGGACAGGACCGCTTACACTTGCTTATGCACTCAAACCGAAGAACAGTAAGGAACTCTACCGGTACCCTGAAGGCAATATTACCATCGGTTAAACTCTGCGTTACCTGTGAAATGTGAAATGCGACCCTGTTCGGCAAGGTTATCCTGCCGGAACGGAGTCGCATTTTTTAATAACAGCTTGTACATAGAAAGGCTATTGTATGACAAGGCTATCCGGGAAAGGTTCTAAGCTTCTTCTTCCGGAATCTCCTGAGTGTCGAGTGCCGCATCCAGCAGCTGATTGTATACATCATCATCATTCTCCAGCAGGGCATCCACCTCCAGGAACTGCTCTTCACTTCCCGGTTCACCGGCGAAGCTCAGGCTGTAATCCCATTCGGTTCCCCGTGAACTGAAGAAAGTGATCTCATAAGGGGAGCTGTGATTCTCCAGTGTAAACACCGTTCTCCCGACAAAGCTTCTATCCTCTACGCGTTTCATTTCTGCTTTGGTGATTTCTAGGTTCATACTCTTTCCTTCCTTTCATCTGATCATGCCCACAATATTCAGTATAACATTGATATGTAAGCAATTCCTTTCCTTTTGCGCTGTAATTGACTTTTTTCATCCGGCGGTTAATAATTTAGTACAATGCTTATTCCGAGCTAAAATTATGGTAATGGAGGAAATCGCAATGACTCAAACAGAGCTTCAATCCAAGCTAAGTAAATATGCTGATTTGGCTGTGCAGATTGGTGTAAATGTTCAGCCGGGACAAATCCTGGTCGTGAACGCTCCGATTTCCGCAGCCGAGTTCGTCCACCTGATTACCGCCAAAGCATATGCCATCGGTGCAAGCCAGGTCAAGGTTAACTGGAGTGACGAGTTCATTACGCGCCAGCAGTTCGAGCATGCTGCACCGGAAGTGTTCACCAAGGCTCCAACCTGGTACGCGGGTGAAGTGACCGAATTCGCCGAGAACGGCGCTGCATTTCTGAACGTTATTGCCGAGAATCCGGACGCGCTCAAAGGCATTGATCCTGAGCGGATTGCCAACTTCCAGAAGACCCGGGGGGCTGCACTTACGAAATACCGCGAAATGCAGATGTCCGATAAAGTCAGCTGGAGCATTGTAGCCATCCCGTCCCAGCCCTGGGCAGACAAGGTATTCCCTGACGTGCCTGAAGAAGAGCGCGTAGATAAACTCTGGGAGGCAATCTTCCACACCGTACGCCTGGACCGCGAAGACCCTGTAGCCGCCTGGCAGGAGCATCTGGATACGCTGGAGCAGAAAGCGGATGTTCTCAATGCAAAGAAATACAAATGCCTGCATTACATAGCACCTGGAACCGACCTTAGTATTGAGCTGCCTGAAGGCCATCTATGGGCGCAGGGCGACAGCATCAATGCTAAAGGTCATTCTTTTGTCGCCAACATGCCAACTGAAGAAGTGTTCACGGCTCCGAAGAAAACCGGCGTTAACGGCACTGTCAGAAGCACGAAGCCGCTCAGCTACGGCGGAAATATTATTGACGGCTTCTCGATTACCTTTGAACAGGGCCGGATTATCAGCGTGAGCGCCGAGCAAGGCCAGGAAGCCCTGGAATATCTGATCAGTCTGGATGAAGGCGCCAAGTATCTGGGTGAAGTCGCACTCGTGCCGCACAACTCGCCGATCTCCGACTCCAACATCCTTTACTTCAACACCTTGTTTGACGAGAATGCGTCCAACCATCTGGCGATCGGTACTGCATATGCCTTCTGCCTCGAAGGCGGCAAAGAAATGAACCAGGATGAGCTGATCGCCCATGGTCTCAACACCAGCGTAACCCATGTCGATTTCATGATCGGCTCAGCAGAGATGGATATTTATGGTATTACTGCTGACGGTACACGTGAGCCTGTATTCCTGAAGGGCAACTGGGCATTCTAATGCCTTTTCCACTCCATATACAAAATAGAATATAGTGAAAGGAGCTGAAATCATGCCGGATTTCAAGCAAAAGCTCGAAAATTACGCCCTGCTCGCTGTAAAGATCGGAGTCAACATTCAGCCCGGTCAAACGCTTGTAGTCAATGCGGATATCGTCTCCGCAGAGCTGGTACGGCTCATTGTACGCCAAGCCTATGAAGCAGGAGCGAAGCTGGTAAAGGTTAATTATACCGATGAGTTCGTCACACGGACACGTTATGATCTTGCTCCATCCGAGAGCTTCCTCGAGCCGCCCAAGTGGCAGGCGGATGAACTGGAGGATCTCGCACGTAATGGCGCTGCGTTCCTGACCATTATCTCGGCTAATCCGGACTTGCTGAGCGGGGTAGAACCAAGCCGGATCTCTGATAACCAGAAGACTGCCGGCCAGGCCATGGCTCCTTACCGGGAGATGATGATGGCTAACCATATCAGCTGGAGCGGCCTCGCCTTCCCTTCTCCATCATGGGCAGCCAAGGTATTCCCGGACGCTGCGCCTGAGCAGCAGATTGAACTGCTATGGGATGCAATTTTCAAAGCTGTGCGCGCAGATCAGGAGAACCCCGTTGCAGCCTGGAGCAGCCATCTAGGCGGCCTCAAGCAGCGCTGCGATCTGCTGAACGCCAAGAAGTACCGCAAGCTTCATTACACAGCACCGGGCACCGATCTGACGATCGAGCTGCCTGAAGGCCATATCTGGTGTCAGGCCGGTGCGGTGAACAGCCGCGGTATGTCCTTCCTGGCCAACATTCCGACCGAGGAAGTGTTTACGGCCCCGCTGAAGACCGGTGCGAACGGCAAGGTCAGCAGCACCAAGCCGCTTAGCTACGGCGGCAACATTATTGACCGTTTCACCTTGACCCTGGAGAACGGCAAGGTCACAGACTTTACCGCAGAGGTCGGCCAGGAGGCCTTGGCTTCCCTGCTGGCTATGGATGAAGGCGCGGCCTACTTCGGCGAAGTGGCCTTGGTGCCTTTCCACTCTCCGATCTCGGAGAGCGGCATTCTCTACTACACCACGCTGTATGACGAGAATGCTTCCTGTCACCTTGCGCTGGGTGCTGCTTATGCTTTCACGCTGCAGGATGGCATCAATATGACCAAGGAACAGCTCGTTGAAAGAGGCATGAACCAGAGCCTGACACATGTAGACTTTATGATGGGTTCCCCGGAGATGAGCATCGACGGAATTACCGATGACGGATCTGTTGACCCGATCTTCCGTAACGGAGATTGGGCTTAAGCTATTGCCTGTGGATTGTGGTTTTGAAGTCAAGTGAAATATGACCCCGCCGTTCCCCTTATGGGAGAATGGCGGGGTCTTTTATATAAGAAAGCTATAGCGTTCTTCTCAAGTTGCTGTGTTACTTATGGCAGCAATAGCTCAAAACAACCTTTTTCGGCGAAATAAGAGGTCGGCTGCTGTACAAAGTGCAATAGAAATTGAAACAATTGTCACCACAAACAACTGCGGTAATTATGGATGAGGGACTTCAGTGCTTGCTGGGAAAGCCGTATCTCTTCGCACTCCAGGCAATAACTAGTGCAACAAGCAGCAGGGCCAATAGAACCCCTGGAAATGACTGGACTCCAGCATGGTCCAGCAACACACCACCGGCAATTCCTCCTCCAGCTATGGCCAGATTCCAAACTGTGGTATTTATAGGCATTGCGAGATCGACACCTTCTTCACCGCTAACATTAGCTTGGGCGGTTTGCAGCAGCGTGGCGGCACCACCGAAGCTCACCCCCCATAAAAAAACTGCAGTATAGACAATTGGTGCTGATGTTCCGCCCACCCATAGGGCGACTGACACAAGCGCAAAACCAATTAAACTGATCAATACAAGAGGTCGCAGCATACGGTCAATTAACAGTCCGACAATCAAGATGGAGATAAGTGCGGCTATACCGAAAACCAGCAAGACAAGATCGACACGGCCTGAGAGTCCGATGGGCTCGAGATACGGGGCGATATACGTATATAAAATATTGTGTGCCAGCATCCAGGTAAACACCACCATAAGAATTGAACGTAAACCGGGCATTACAAACACTTGCCTAACGGTCATTGCATGATTTGTAGTCTGCCCCGGATAATCCGGAACTTTCCACAGCACCCAACCCATTAATACAAGAGTAAGAAGTGACATGAGTCCAAAAACGGTACGCCAACCAATCAGGTCACCGAGCATGGTGCCCAGCGGCACTCCAAACGTAAGTGCGATAGGTGTTCCCACCATCGCAACCGCCAAAGCGCGCCCTTTCAAGACCTCTGGCACCATCCGCCGTGCGTAACCGGCGATCATCCCCCAAGCAGCTCCGGCAGCCATACCAGCGAAGAAACGAGCGATGAGGGTTAATACATAACTGGCTGACAGGGCAGTGACGGTGTTAAATACCAGGAATACCGCTATAATGGCGAGCAGCAGCGGACGGCGTCTAAACCCTCCAGTAAACATAGCGAACGGTATGGCGGCCACTATGGAACCAATTGCATAAGAGGATACAAGTTGACCAGCCAAACCCTTAGAAATATGTAACCCTTCTCCAATTAATGGGAGCAGGCCTGCAGGAATGGTTTCAGTAAGAATGCAGATGAATCCTGTCATGGCAAGTGCCAGCAGAGCAAGCCAGGGAAGCTTAGCAGAAGCATCGGAGGATTGAAGTTTATCCTCCGGTGTTGACGATAGAGACAACTGTATTACCTCCTTTACGATATTGTGGATCGATCATTCCATATGTTAAACGCAACAAATCCACTTGTCAATGACTTATGGATCAATTAGTATATAATTAATCAAGGAGGTTAGCTTATGTCAAGAACTGGACGCCCGCGAACGTTTAATCGAGACGAGGCCGTTGTTTCCGCAATGCTGCTGTTCTGGGAGCATGGTTTCGAAACAACTTCACTTGCTCAGTTGCGCGCAGCTATGGGAGATATATCTGCGGCGAGCTTTTATGCAGCATTTGGCTCCAAAGAAATGCTATTCCGCGAAGCTGTCAATTATTATATCTCTACTTATGGACAGGTTTCAGAAAGTTTCAGGGATACAAGCATAACCTCGAAGGAAGCCATCGAGCAGGGATTAAGACGGTCAGCCCAAATGCAGACAGAGAAGTCCCACCCCTCCGGCTGCCTTTTAGTTTTGTCAGATGTCTGCTGTACTCCCGAGCATATTCACATACGGGAGATGCTCGCCAAAGAACGCGAGAAGGTCCGCAGTTGGCTGAACGATTGTATAGTCAGGGCCGTAGCAAACGGTGAGTTACCTGATTCCACGGATATTGCCATGCTGGTCACCTTATTTGACACTTTTCTTCGAGGAATCTCGACACAAGCCCGGGACAATGTTCCCTTTGAGTCTATTGACTCTGCCATTAATCAACTAATGAGCGTATGGGAGATTAATCCTGCCACTCAATGAACAGGTCGATATCATACAATCTTCAGCAGTCCATGTGCATTTGTCTCATATTGTCCATAAATAAAGACTAACAGCCTCCTGATAAACGGGTGGCTGTTTTCACGTGTCTTAAATGCTTCAAAATATGTATGCGCTACAGACAGCCATATCGCAATTTGACACGTAGAACACCCTATTTCTCTTTGCAAATCCTCTGAATAGCCCAAATTTGAAGATATGTTCAAAGAATATTCACAATATTGTTGAATTTAATTCACAAATATGTCACAATACAATTAAGGATGGTATTTACAAGTCCCGCACCCAAAGTTATTTCAAAGCTTCTGATGCCAGAATTCCAGAATTGCGAAGCGATGCTGGAAGTTTATGCTTACCAAACACTTAGGAGGGAATCCTGATGAAAGAATCTTTTAACCAAGAAGTGGATTCGACTGAACCGGAACGTCTGGAAGTCCAGGCCCCCAAAGACTTAAGTATCGTAGCCTCCGATGCAATCAAGTACACAGCCTATATCATGCTGCTGTTCGGGTTCTTGTACTTTCTGATTGCATACCTCGCCCCTATGCTATAAGGCTGCCTCAATATACACGCTTTCCCGTAAGCGCTTACGGCCGGTCTGTTCCTGCGGGAAATGGATTAGCCGTTTTATTTTGTAGACAGGGGTTCTAGAATCAGCCTCTCTAATCTGGCAACTACGACTATACAAAAAAAGTAGTCCCCGCTAATCTCGAGGACTACCATAATATGCTTATTTCCAGCCTAACGCCTTGCTGATCCAGGCTATTGCTTCCGGCGTCCAGCTACCGTCCATTCTCGAACGCAGCCACGCCACCGCCTCTTCTCTCGTTCCATCAAAAGGTTCGATTCCCGCATCATTCATCCAGTGGCCCGTTGTTTCAAAAGAGGTACTGTTCCACCCGTTCGGCTCACCGTCCGCATTCAGCCGTTGCTTAACTCCGGAGATTACAATATCCAAAGTGCCTTGAAGCTCGGTTACCGCGTTGTCAAAAGCCGTTTTCTTCTCTTTGGCCTTCATATCAGCCATAGAACGGAGCTGGCGTGTCTCTATGCCTTTGTGCTCCCGGATAATCTGCAATAACATTAGCGCTTCTCTGGTAGCAAGACCGCTGTCATACCGCTCCTCCAGGGAACGCGGACTGCCTGCCGCCGCCAGGTAAGCGGGAAGCCACTCACGAGATACCAGAACGGCTTTTTTCTTGATAAACTTTCCGTATCCGGCCAACCCTTCTCCCGGAAATCTCACCCGCCAGCCCCAGGGGTCCAGCTCGGAACCGGTATGCCAGTTCTCCGCCAGGGTCAGCCCGTTCACAGAAGGATGCCCAGGGATCAATGGGGCCAGCGGTACGATCCCCAGCTTGGCCACAACCTCAGCCATCTCCTCAAATGTTGTAATACTCTCTAGGCTTTCTACACTACCCACTCATTCCGCCTCCTCGATGGAAATTCATTCAAGCTCATCTGCTCCCTCACCCATGCAGCGGATTCCGGCAATATAAGCACGGATCAGCCGCGTAAGACTTACATTCAAGTCCAGCGGCATTCCGAAACCGCCTTGATTCTCAAGGGCAGAGAACCCGTGTAGAATGCTGCGCAATCCCCGGACTGCGTGCAGGTTCCCTTCCTCATCCAGCCCAAAGCAGGACAGGACTTGAATAATCAGCGACAGGACCTTCCCGCCCGCAGCCTCCAGAGCGGTATCTCCCTGCTCAGGTGCTCTCAATGTTGTTTCATACAGTCCCGGATGCCGTCTGGCAAATCCGATGTAAGCCTGACTCAGCGCATGAACGGCCTGTTCGCCCCGTGCGCCTTCCGCTGCCGCTGACATGGCGTCATAGAGCTGCTCCAGCCCATGAATCGCCAGCAGTGTCCGCAGACCCGCGAGTCCGTTAATGTGATTATACAACGACGGCGGGCGAACGCCCAGCTTGGCCGCCAGTGCGGCCAGCGTCACCTCATGAACACCCTGTGCGTCAGCCAGCTCTGCTGCTGCCAGCACCAGAGTATGTGTGTCCAAACCGGCTCTAGCCATGCACCTTCCCTCCCTTCACCAATACCCTGCCCGCCTCTGCTGCCGCATGTCTCATGGCTTCTACCGGGTGCCTCACCAGATTTCCGTGTCCTACAGCCAGCACTGAAGGGGCTAGATCAATCAGCTTATAGGCACTGGCCAGTGCCTGCTCCAGACTCCATGTCGCCATAGCCGGAAAAGGAAACAATGGTACCTTCTTGCCGGACACAGCGGTTGCCCGGAAGGTCTGGAACGCATCCCCTACAATCAGTGCGCCACTGCGCTGATCCCGGAAAGACATAGATCCCGGAGTATGACCGGGTGTACTTATGGCCGTCAATGAGCCGATGGTATCCCCGTCGTACAGCAGCACATCGGGCTTCGTTGCTATCTTGGACGGTACACTGCCCTTAATCGGGGTCTGAAGCTCACCTGCTCTTAGCGAGCGGTCACCGGCCAGCAGCGCCGCATCCCGTTCCGAGATATAGACCTTGGCCCCAGGAACAAGCTTCTTGAGCGCATCCAGCGCCCCGACATGATCCATATGGCCATGGGTTAGCACGATCCGGGTAAGCGGCTTCTGAAGCCTGGCGGACTGTTGTAGAATACCTTGTAAACTATATGGCATGCCTGCATCTATTAGAGTAAGCTCCTCTTCTTCTTCGACCAGATAACAGTTAACGGGAAATAAGCGCGGCAGCCAGGTAAGCTGGTGCAGATACCCATCTTGAGTTACTCTCATAAGGACCCTCCTCAAAACTAATGTAATTAGTTAAATAATAAACTAATATGATTAGTTTTACAAGTGGCACCTGTATTTTCTACATATGTACTGAAAAAACGAGGGTTAAATCCCCGCTGATTGCGGATTCTTCCTAGTTCTCCGAGTACAGCATTTTGTCGACATTTTTATTGGACCGCTTGATCATTAGCCACTGCAGCGCGGTAATTCCTAAGAAGAAAACCATTATGTACATTATATATTGCATTTAGGGTATAAAATAAACACCATTCGCAAGGAATGGTGCCTATGGCTCCTGAAACTATTGTAATGCCTGTCCGTCAGCCGAAACGGCCCATAATATATTCCTGGGTCATCTGATTCTCCGGATTGCTGAAGACCTTCTCGGTCTTGTCATATTCCACAAGCGAGCCCAGATAGAAGTAGGCTGTATAATCCGAGATCCGCGCTGCCTGCTGCATGTTATGGGTAACAATTACGATCCGCAGCTCTTCCTTCAGTTCCTTAATCAGCTCCTCCACCTTGCCTGTCGATACAGGATCAAGTGCTGAAGCCGGCTCATCAAGCAGCAGGATCTGCGGGTTAACCGACAATGCCCGGGCAATACACAGACGCTGCTGCTGTCCGCCGGACAATGCCAGTGCAGAGTCCTTCAAGCGGTCTTTGACCTCATCCCACAGGGCGGCGCGGCGCAGGCTGCTCTCCACGATTTCATCCAGTGCTTTTTTGCCCTTAATTCCATGATACTTAGGACCAAAGGCGATATTGTCATAGATGGATTTGTAAAAAGGGTTCGGCTTCTGCCAGACCATGCCGATTTTTTGGCGCAGCTTGATGACATCTGTTCCGGAAGCGTTGATATCTATACCGTCAATCCAGATGCTGCCTTTGGTAGTCGAGCCGGAGATATCATCATTCATCCGGTTAAGGGAACGGAGAAAGGTTGATTTCCCGCAGCCGGAAGGGCCGATCAATGCTGTTACCGTATTCTGGGCGAAGGGAAGACTAATTCCTTTAACCGCCTCATAAGTGCCATAAAAAATACTCAGATCCTCAGTTTGAAATGATTCGCGTACCACCGGTTCCGCTATGCCCATCTCTTACTCCTCCTAAAAGTTTTGTCAGCATCCGCTTCTTATTAGCCTAGTTCATTCTCTTGGAAGCGGTAAGCTTGCGGTAGATGAATCTGCCGAAGAAACGGGCAGCCAGGTTGAAGATTAATACGGTCAGCACCAGCACTGCCGAAGCACCTGCTGCGATCTGCAGCGCATCCGGCGCCAGACCTTCGCTGTTGACCTTCCAGATATGAACCGCCAGTGTTTCTGCCGGACGGAACGGGTTAAGCGGTGAAGAAGGACTAAGCGGATTCCAGTTGCTGAAGTCCAGACGCGGACTGCTCATCCCCGCCGTGAACATCAATGCTGCCGCTTCACCGAAGACGCGTCCGGCGGACAGGATCGTTCCCGTAATGATCGTTGGCAGAGCTACCGGGAGCAGTACCGAAGTAACAATCTTCCACTTGGATAAACCAAGCGCGAAGCCTGCTTCCTTCTGCTGCTTAGGTACTGTGCGGAAAGCCTGCTCAGTGATACGAACCATCAGCGGAAGGTTGAAGAAGGTAAGCGCGAGTGCTCCCGAGATCAGGGAGAATCCGAGATTGAAGGTATTTACGATCAATAAGAGACCGAATAGACCGACGATGATGGACGGGAAGGAAGATAACACTTCCACAACCAGACGGATGAAGTTAGTCAGTCTGCCGGGACGGGCATATTCTGCCATGAAGATCCCCGCTCCAAGTCCAAGCGGTATAGTAATAATCAGGGTCAGCACCAGCAGGAACAGGGAGTTGAAGAGCTGAGGTCCTACCCCGCCTCCTGCACGGATCTTCTGTGGTGCCGAAGTCAGGAAGTCCCAGCTGATATGACTCATCCCGCGGATGAGGATATATCCAAGCAGGCCAACCAGAATAGCTACAATAAGCAAAGCGAACGTTACAATAATAGCAGTGGCAATTTTGTCTGCTGTTCTCGGCTTCAAATTTTATTTCTCCTTTCGAGCATTCTAACAAGCAAAACGAATACAAATGTCATCAGCATAAGCACGAGAGCCATGCTCCATAGCGCGTTGTTCTGCGGTGAACCCATCGTCGTGTTCCCCATACCCAGCGTAATAACACTGGTCAGAGTAGACGCGGATTCGAACAGCGAACGCGGCACAAAAGGCGCATTACCGATAACCATCTGTACAGCAAGTGCTTCACCGAATGCACGGGCCATCCCCAGTACCACCCCCGTCATAATAGCCGGGAAGGTCGTCGGGAGAATGACACGGGAGATCGTCTGCCAGCGAGTGGCACCGAGCGCAAATGAGGATTCTTTCAAGTTTTGCGGCAAAGAAGCAAGCGCGTCTGCAGCCACGCTGGTAATGGTCGGCAGGATCATCACCGACAGTACTAGCGCGCCTGCAGCAACCCCGATGCCCTGTCCGGGCAATGTATTCCGCAGAAAAGGCACAATGACACTTAAGCCAACGAATCCGTATACGACAGACGGAATACCTGACAACAGCTCGATAACCGGCTGCAGCAGTTTTTTACCCCAGCCAGGGACGATTTCAGTCATAAATAATGCGGCGCAAATGCTAAGCGGACTTGCGATAAGCGCGGCAAGCAGTGTTACCAGGAAGGAACCGGCTATAAACGGAAAAGCTCCATAAGAAGGCGTATCCGCTTCAGGCGACCACTTCGTGCCGAACAGGAAATCGGAAACCTTAACCTCACCGCTTACAAAGTTCGCAATTCCTTTAGAGGCTACAAAATAAACCATCGATACAATGATTACAATCAATAGCAGTACACAAAAGGACATATAAGCGCGTCCGATAAAATTCTCTATATGATGTTTTTCAAACCGCGTTTTCTTTGGTTTTACCCTCAAGATGCTCCCTCTTTCTAAAGTGAAAAGAGAGGCAGAAGAAATCCGCCTCTAATCACATGAAGTTCTAATGGATGATACCTGTGAATGAATCTGTAGTACTTACTTAGGTGTTACAGTTCCTGCTACATCGCGGGATACCTGCATCTGCGAAGCGGGGATGTAACCAAGCTCTACTACGTCACCTGTCTGTACTTCGTCAGTCATCATGAAGTCCAGGAATGCTTTTACTGTTTCATTCGGCTCACCGTTAGTGTACATGTGCTCGTAAGCCCATACCGGATATTTACCGGCAATTACGTTGTCTACAGAAGGTTCAACACCGTCATAGCTCAAGGTTTTAACGGAATCATCCAGGTAGGACAGAGCCAGGTAACCGATAGCTCCCGGTGTTTCGCCGATAATTTTCTTAACAGTACCGGAGGAATCCTCTTGAATAGATCCTGGAAGATCATCCGTTTTGGTGCCAAGAGCGAAGCTCTCGAAGGTTGCGCGTGTACCTGAGCTTGCAGGACGGTTGATGATCTGAATCGCCTGGTCAGCGCCGCCGACTTCGCTCCAGTTCTTGATTTTGCCAGTGAAGATGTCAACCAGCTGCTGCTTAGTCAGTGTATCTACGCCTGCATCCGGATTGCTTACTGCTGCGATAGCTACAACGGCTACCTGATGATCAACGAGTGCTGCCGCTTTTTCAGCATCAGCATCTTTCAATTTCTCTTCTGCGAATACGTCGGAGTTACCGATATCCACTTGCTTCTCAGCAACTTGTGTCAAGCCTGTTCCGCTTCCGCCGCCTTGAACCTGAATATCCACGCCTGCATTGGCATCCATGAATTTCTCTGCTGCCTGCTCTACGAGCGGCTGCAGTGCTGTGGAGCCCGAAGCCAGGATAGATCCGCTTAATTCGGCGCCGCTGCTGTTTTGTGTATTTGTTGCAGCTGCATTGCCTCCGTTATTGGTTGCCGCATTATTTCCCCCGTTGCCACATGCCGAAAGTGCTACTACGCTTGTTAAAGCCAAAGCCATGATCCAAGATTTTCTGAATTGCATTGTTTTTTTTCCTCCTAAAGGTTTTGTGAGTGTCTGCTTCATTGGTCTGCTTCGTACAAAACTCACTTTGGAAGCATTGTCTGTGCTCATGTCAGCTTCTCTTCTGACTCTTCTTATTCTAGGGCTCGTTCGTTATGTAAAAGTACTGAGTTTGTAAAGCGGAAGATAAAAGTTATAATAGATTTTGAATAATGCCATAGATATAATCTATATATAAGCAACAATCGTTAATTTATCGCCATCTAACCGGAGGAATCAGCATGAATCTTGTGAAATTACAAATCGTAGTCCTAATTGAAAAATATAAAAAGGTAACGGACGTAGCCGCTGAGATGGGACTTAAGCAGCCGACCGTTTCCTTCCATATGAAGAGTCTCGAGAGTGAGCTTGGCGCTTCACTGTTCCAGTTCCGGAGCGGCCGGGTGCTGCTCACCGATGCCGGACGCGCCCTGTATCAATATGCTGTGCGGATTGTATCGCTGACGGCAGAAGCAGAGCGGACAGTTAAGCAGTTTACCTCTCTGGCCTCGGGGAATCTGGAGCTTACAGCAAGCGACATCCCCGGTAATTATCTTGTGCCTAAACTGCTGTCCCAATTCACTGGCCTGCATGATGGAATTGATGTGTTCCTGTCCATACTGCCGGATGATGCCGTCAGGGAGCGTCTGCGGAGCCGGGAGATTCAGCTGGCCGTGCTGCATAGTGCGGACGGACAGGATGATTCCTTCCATACTCAAGTGATTGCCAGAGATGAAACGGTGCTGGTCTTTGCGCCCGGGCATCCTTTTGCAGGAGCGGAGGAAATTACGGTAGAAACGGCAGCACGAGAACCCTGGGTGCAGCATGAAGCCGCCTCCTTCCTGCGCGGAATCTCCGACAAGTGGACGCAGCTCAATCATGTGAAAGTGTGGAACCATGCCGTACTCGGCTCGCCGGAGGCGGTCAAACGTATGATTAGCTGCGGCGGGATGGTCGGAGTATTCTCCAAATCAGGGATTGAGGCCGAGTTGGAGGCTGGAAGTCTGGCCTATGCCCCGCTGCCGGGACTTCATCCCGGGGATGGTGCATTTGTGCTGGCCTGGCGCAAAGACTACACCCTCTCCCCGTTACAGAAGGCTTTTGCCGGAATGGCAGGCGGTGGCGGTTTACAGGAGGAGGACCAGCGCGAAGATCCGGGTACCCAGTAAAGAGTTGGACTTCCGGGCGGCGGATGTCATCGCAGGAATTTCCAGATTATCCGCTTTCCAGAGCAGAAATCTGGTAACTTTATATAAAATCCTGCCCATAATACAACATTTCCCTCATTATATTGACCCGAAACTAAAATTGTTGTAAAAAAGGCAACATTTCATCTTTTCCAAGCGGCTTAGCAGGATTATTCTTGTATTTCATACAACAATCCTTCTGAACACCTGGCTATCCATACATCAAAGTTGTAGAACGTACAACACTTATGTCTACAGTGCGCTTTATTTACATTTACATAACAAAAAGGTATCCCTTAGCGCACGAACGTAACCGCGCTTCAAAAGATACCGTTTATATGACTTCTTAGGTTTCACACTATAAATTACTGCTATTTCTCGCTGAAACGGCTTTGCTGTCTTTAAAAGGACGGCAAAGCCGTTTACACTTTGTTTATTATCTTTTCCCTGCCACCAGAGTGAAGGTCTTGGGAATTCCCTTATCATATACATCCGACGACAGGTTGGGCTCTTCCACCAGCTCCTGAATAACAAGCCCGCTGGCCGCAGCAGCCGTTACAATCTCGCCTATGGTCCAGCGCCGCCAGTAGACTACATTAGGTCTGTCTGCCCCCGCTGCTTCTCCGGAAGAAGGCATATACTTGGAGTAAGACACCTGCTTCTCTTCCAGTGCCGTATCGAAATAATCACCGCTCACTTTATGCTTGCGCACCTTGGCGGTTGAACCCTTGGAGGAGATCAGCTTGGTCGTTACCGGGTGGAAATCGCGCAATACGAACTTCCCGCCGGGTGCCAGCAGCCGGTATGCCGTAGTCATAAACGGAGCCAGGTCGGTGAAATAGTGGACAATTCCCATTTCCGCAAACACCAGGTCATACGAGCCGTCCAGTACGGCTTCAGGCAGTCCCAGCACATCTGAGACGATATAATTCAGCTTCACCCCGGCTTCCTGCGCCAGTTCAGTAGCATAACGCCCATTCGCCTCCGAGAAATCGGCAACTGTCACTTCCGCCCCCAGCAGCCCGAGCGCTACCGCCTTCATGCCGTTAGAGCCCATCAGATTCATGATTTTTTGGCCCTTCACTTCCCCGAAATACGCATTCAGCGGGAACAGCTTCCCTTCCGGATCTTTGGCCAGCTTCTCTGCTGCCTCGGTTGGTGATCCGAACCGGCTTGTCCATGCCGCATAGGTATCCTCATTCCACAACTCTTCACTGGAAGGAGCAGCCTCACCGTTTAGACCTGACGGTTCGTTCTGATCTTGTTCATTCATTACGTTCGTTACCCCTTTATATATGTTCTATAAAAATAATGTCATCGCTCCACCGTTCTAACGCATTATGACGCATTAGGCAGAGCTTCCTGGAGCTTGAGCGCCTTCCTGCGTCCGGAATACAGATAGACTCCGAGGCCGGCCATGACCAGCACGCCTCCTGCCCATTGTAGACCGCTCAGCTGTTCCCCCAGCAGCAGGAAAGCAAGAATGCTTGCGCCGACAGGCTCTCCCAGAATATTCATCGATACTGTAGTCGCTGATGCATACTGCAGCAGCCAATTAAACAGAATATGGCCGAATACGGTTGGCACCACCGCCAGCAGGACAAAGATGCCCCATTCCCGGGCCGGATAAGCGAAGAAAGGTGTACTTGTTACCAGATTGTAAACAGCAAATACGATGGCCGCAGAGATGAATACAATCAGGCTGTACAAATAGGAAGGCATACGCGCCACCAGCTTCTGACCGATCAGCAAATGTGCGGCTACAGCTACGGTTCCGCCAACCGACAGCATGTCACCCTTCAGGTTCTCGGCGGACAGTCCGATATCGCCCCAGCCGATAAAGACAACCCCAAAGATTGCAATAGCCATACCCAGCATAGCTGAGGCGCTGTTTCGCTCTTTATACAGTATGTACGCACCGAGCATAATGAATAACGGCTCCAGAGCCATGATCATCGTCGAGCTGGCCACTGACGTGTAATTCAGCGAGCCCATCCAGAGCAGAAAATGAAGGGCCAGCATTACACCGGAAGCACCCAGCAGCAACCAGTCTTTCAGGCGCAGCGCCCAAGCTGCTCCGCTATAGCGGCGGGCGAACGGCAGCATCAGCAGTGAGGTGAACAGCAGCCGGTACATCCCCTGAACCGACACCGGAGCAGACGACCACTTAATGAAGATAGAAGAGAAGGATATGGCCACAATTCCGATCACCATCAGCAGCGGTACGGGAACGGGCGGTTTTTTGGGAATCATACGTAGTCGCCCCTTCGTGTTTTGTAAGACTCATTATGTTAATTTAACGCAAATTGCAGAAAAAAGCAGCATTTTTCATTAAAAGAGACATAGAATCCGTCTTTCAGCGGGTTCCATGCCTCATATGAGCCTATACCAGTGCTAATAAGCATCTGTATCTATGGCTTAAGCACAACCTTGATGCAGTCCTCTTCCTTCTCCTGAAATACCTTGTACCCATGCTCCGCTCGGCTGATCGGCAGCCGGTGGGTGATGATATCTGTGGGATCGAACTTATTCTCCTTAATCATCTTGTAGAGCGCCGGCATATAATGAATGACCGGAGCCTGTCCCATCTTCAGCGTAATATTGCGCTCAAACAGATGACCGAGCGGGAACATATTATAATTCAGCCCATACACCCCTACAAGCTGAATTGTACCGAACTTACGGACCACCTCTGATGCGATACGGAACGCCCCTAGTGAACCGCCCTGCAGCATCAAGGCTGTTTCTACCCTTTCTACAACCGTCTTCTTGGCGTCGAGACCTACACAATCAATGACCACATCTGCACCGCCGCGGGTGATCTCCTTCAAGTGCTTCTCAAAATCCTTGATTTCTTCAAAATTAAATATCTCCACGTTATTCGTCAGCTTCGCATGCTGCAGCCGGTATGGGATATGGTCGACGGCAATGACCCGGGAAGCGCCTTTCATCCAGGCGAATTTCTGTGTCAGCAGACCCACCGGCCCGCATCCGAGCACAATTACGGTATCTCCGGGCTTCACGCCGGCATTCTCAACCCCCCACCAGGCGGTAGGTACAATGTCCGAGAGGAACAGCAGCTTCTCGTCTTCCATTTCAGCATCCTCCGGAACGACAAAGGGGCCGAAATTGCCGTACGGTACACGCAGCAGCTCCGCCTGCCCTCCGGCGAAGCCGCCGTAAGTATCCGAATAGCCCAGATAGCCGCCGGTATCCTTGGCTTCATTCGCGTGGTCACATTGGCTCTCCATCTCGTGCTGGCAGAAGAAGCATTGCCCGCAGGCTACATTAAAAGGGATAATAACACGGTCACCCTTCTTGACCTTGGTGACCTCCGGTCCCACATCTTCCACAATTCCCATGGGCTCATGCCCGATAATGTAATCATCATGCATGCCCGGGATTTCGCCATTATAGATATGCAGATCCGATCCGCAAATGGCGGTTGAGGTAATGCGGACAATGATATCATCCTTTTTCTCAAGCCGCGCATCAGCGACTTCCTTAACCTCGACTTTCTTCTTGCCCTGATAGGTTACTGCCTTCATGTTGAGAGTCACTCCTTCAGAAGTTGGGTATGGACATAGCAGCTGTAAATTCACGCTACACTATGTTATAACCCCAAATCCTCCGGCTTTATCCGTGCAGCAGCGGAGAATACATCATCAGCGCATGGTTCTCGGCGACAGCCTCATCACCCGTCAGCTCTCCTGTAAGCGTAAGTACCCTACGGCGGATGGCGTTACTTCGTACATATCCTCCCCACGGCTCCAGACTGATCACATGGCCGTCTTCATAGACCTCATAATTGTAGAGCTGCCGGCTGTCACAACGCCACTCCCCGTGCAGATGGGTTTCATCCAGATAAAGCTTCAGCTGGTAGGTGTACTCCGTATCATTACTAAGCTGCAAATCCAGATAGTTATAGGAACAGGTGGCCCCGCTGCCAAAAGGCTGTGTCCGCTGCTCATCGGGAAAAACATCATAGCTGTGCCGGTGCCGTTCAGTAACCGTGAGCGGTGTATGCAGCGCCATCCAGTAGATCAGATTCGACAATTGGCAGAGTCCGCCTCCCGTTCCGGACCGGAAACCGCCATAATGCAGAACCATTCCATCCAGATAACCCTTCCTGCGGGTCGGCTTGCCAATACTCCGCCAATAGGAGAACGTCTCGCCGGGACGGATGACGAGTCCGTCAAGCTTGGCAACAGCCAGGCGCAAATTCGTTATTTTATTATACTGCAGCTGCATATCGACATTACGCAGGCTCCGAAGCAGAGGTGTGGCATGGCTGGCCGCCTCATAAGGCAGAGCTTCCGGGTGAAGTTCCTTGGCGAGCCTGCCCCGTGCTGTGACCCATTTCCAATATCTTTTCCAGATAAAATAGCGCTTGCCGGCAAATAATCTCAGCCTGGAGCGGCGGATGGGCTTCATTGCGGTAATTACCGGATTCATTGGAAGGTTACTTCCTGTTCTGAGCGCAGCGTAGCAATTCCGGAGCCAAGCGCATCATTATGCTGCTTCACGATTTCTTCACCTGTGAGATGGTTATCATCGAAAGTACTATGTGCATCCTTGACCAGTACGCTGGAATACCCAAGACTATGTGCGCGTCTGCTGGTGGCATTTACACAGTAATCCGTCTGCATCCCGCAGATGACCAGCTCCGTCACTCCAAGCCGTTCAAGCTCTTCCTGAAGCCCGGTGAGATGGAAGGAATCCGGGGTTGTCTTCTCGATTACCTTCTCCCTGCCTGCGGTGCAATGCGGCTGCTGATCTCCCAGGTAGGTATCCCCTTCACAAATTCCCCCTCTTCTTCGGTATGCTGGATGTAAATCACCGGAATCCCGGCTAAGCGGGCCTTGTCCAGCAGTGAGCTGATCCGCTCCAGAACCCCTTCTTCGTCATACAGCTTCATATCAGGATAAGCAAACATCGCCTCTTGAACATCAATGATCAGTAATGCGGCTGACATCATCAATTCCTCCCCGGACTGTTATTCTTCTGCTGCAGACTTTCTCCTGCATACCAGCTGGATCGGATTGCCGTCCGGATCACTTATCCATGCGGATCGCAGATCATTTAGGAAATCATGTGCTGCAGACAGAAGTATGCTGTAACCATGGCGTTTAAGCACTAATACTCCCTAATATTATAACTGATAATTCACTCTGGAAGCTTATCCGAGATCACCAGGATAAAGGTAGCTAATGGTCCCAGCAGCAATGACAGCAGAAACCAGTTTAATCCGCTCCGGTTTTTCCCCTGGGCAATTCCCGCATTAATCAGTGCCAGCGTTCCCCAGCCTGCGTAGTATCCGTTCTCCATTTCAATTCCCCCTCGAACTTGATCATCCATCAAGTATATTACGCCTGGAATGGGTGATGCACCTCCGCTTGTTACATAAATCCTAATAATTACATTAAAGGGAATTGGATACCGGCACCCCGAAGGAAGAGCAGGCGGACCGGGGGACTATACCACAAAGACCGGACCTCCGCATCGCGGAAGTTCGGTCTTCATTCAATATATAATGCACAGGTCTTACTTGCCCCGCTTATTATGCCAGATTAGTGCGTGAAGCTGCGGCAGCACCCGCGCCTTGTTCATCTGCGGGTCGGTAATTACCAGATTAAACAGCCATTCCAGCCGGCCCAGCAGGCGGCCTGAAATGTCGCCTTCCTCGGTGACATTATCGTTCCCCGGCTGAAGAAACAGCGGGACCTCCGGGTACCTGAAATGTACCTTCCGGGCATATTCATAATCCTCCTGGTTAAATACAACTACCTTCAGGCTGTGAGCAGCCTTACCGTTGTTACCGACTTTAACCATGATCTCGTCCAGCTTGTCCCAGTCGGTCTTCATCCCGGAGCTTGGCGGCTTGGGGCTGATCGTCAGCACATCGACATCACTGAACCAATCCTGCCAGCGGCTGCCCTGTGTCTCGATGGCCGCCTGGATACCGCGTTCATGGAGCAGGGTGATGAATTCACCCATAGCTTCCCCGATAAGCGCCGGATTGCCTCCGGAGATGGTTACGCAATTGAAATTATCTCCTGCCAGCTCAAGCAGCCCGGCGAGAATCTCCTGCGGTTCCATCAGGGTTACTTTATCTTTCGCCGAACCATCCCAGGTGAAGGCGGAATCACACCAGCCGCAGCGGTAATCGCAGCCGTAGGTGCGGACGAACATCGTTTTGACACCGATGACCGCCCCTTCCCCCTGAATCGTCGGGCCGAACATTTCGATTACGGGTATTTTACTCATGGTCGCAGCCTCCGTACAGACGGTAAGACGGCCCCGCTTCCGGAATGTCTGCCGCCAGCACCTCCGCCCAGGAGGTCGGAGTCTCCCACAGCTTGACCGAATAGACCGGTAAGGAAGCCCGCTTCAGCTCATAAGCGATGTATGCTGACATGTTCTCCGCCGTCGTACGGAACGACAGCAGTGCTACCTTGGAGCCAGTAGCCGTAAGTGTCTCCAGTACAGGCTCATTGCCCATGGCCAGAAAAGCATGATCCAGCTGGTCGACTACAAGCTGCTTCACCGTCGCTTTGATATCGCTGAAATCGATGACAAACCCCTCATCCGACTGGCCGTGCTCCACGGACGGAACGCCCTTCAGTACAACCTCAAGCTTATACGTATGCCCGTGCAGATTACTGCATTTCCCCTTGTGCCCTATCAGCTGATGGGCGGCGTCAAAGGTAAAGATTTTGCAGACAGATACTTCGCCCAGCATTATAGTCCAGCCTCCTGGCGCTCCGCCTCATATTGCTCAAGGCCGCGCTGGCGCAGCAGACATGCCGGACAGGTGCCGCAGCCGCTGCCGATGATCCCGTTATAGCAGGTCAGTGTCTGCTCACGAATGTAATCGAAGTAGCCAAGCTCGTCGGCCATCTTCCAGGTTTCTTTTTTGTCCAGCCACATCAGCGGGGTATGAATCACGAACTCATAATCCATCGACAGATTAAGTGTAACATTCAGTGATTTCACGAACACATCCCGGCAATCCGGATATCCGCTGAAGTCCGTCTGGCAGACACCGGTGATGATATTGCTATAGCCCAGTTGCTTGGCCAGAATCGCTGCAAAGGACAGGAACAGCAGGTTCCGTCCGTCTACAAATGTACTCGGCAGCTCCTCGCCCTCCCCGGCAGCGATTTCGATATCATCCCGGGTTAGCGCGTTCGGGGCCAGCTGATTCAGCAGTCCCAGATCGAGAATATGCTGCTTCACCCCAAACTTCGCGGCAATCTCCTTAGCGACTTCAATCTCTGCCGCATGGCGCTGATTATAATTAAAAGTAACCACCTGAACCTCCTGGAACTGCTGCAAAGCCCATACCAGACAGGTGGTGCTGTCTTGGCCGCCGCTGAAGACGACCAGTGCTTTTTTATTCATCGTAAGTTCTCTCCTCCTTATTGTTCTGTGTGCTGCGGATCTCCCGGATTAACGGTTATCCACTTTCTCGGGATACAGGTCGTGGTTCATCAGCCGGTGCTCGGCCATGGCCTCATACTTCGTTCCCGGACGCCCCCAGTTGCAGTAAGGATCGATGGAAATGCCGCCGCGAGGCGTGAACTTGCCCCAGACCTCAATGTAGCGGGGCTCCATCAGCGAGATCAGATCATTCATAATAATGTTGACACAGTCTTCATGGAAATCCCCGTGATTGCGGAAGCTGAACAGATAGAGCTTCAGGGATTTGGATTCAACCATTTTGATATCCGGAATATACGAGATGTACATCACGCCGAAATCCGGCTGTCCGGTAACGGGACACAGGCTGGTGAACTCCGGGCAGTTGAATTTGACAAAATAATCACGGCCGGGATGCTTGTTATCGAACGCCTCCAGAATTTCCGGAGCATAGCCGAAATTATACTTCGTACCTTGATTACCCAGCAGGGTAACCTCCTGCATTTCCTCTTTCAGTCTGCCTTCTGACATGACAAAAAACCCCTCTCTTTTCCCTAGGCTCCTGGCCTGAACTGGAAAGAAGAACGAGATTTCGAAAACCTGGCTCTACTAAGATGAGACACGCGCGGCATAACAAGAAATAAGTACAGGCAAATACCCGTACTCCTTAAGCCCCCGGATATCCGGAAAGCTGATCATGCCTCTGGCGGTCTTAGTTTTTTATAGAGGGAGTTTGCGAACCTCTCCTGCGCTTGCGCGCGCAGATTCCTTCTTTGTGCTTATGACTATACATATGGTGCGTCTTGAACTATACCATGATTGCCGGAGGCTTGACAACCCTCATAGCTGATCCAGGATCAGCGAGCACAGCAGCCCCATGGCAGCGATGAATCCCGTTAGCGGTCCACCGTCCTCATAGGCTTCCGGCATCATGCTGGAGGAGACCATCGCGATAATCCCGCCCCCGGCAAAAGAAGCAATCATCGCCTCTGTATACCCGCTTGCATGGTCCATAAACGTATAGCCAGCGCCTGAAGCCAGGGTGGAGATTGCCAGAACGCCGAGCCAGAGCAGCATAATTTTTCTTTTGCCGTAGCCGTCCTGCTTCAGCCCTGCCGTGCTCGACAGCCCTTCCGGAATATTGCTGATAAAAATAGCGATAACCAGCAGCAGACTTACACCTTGGCCGGCAATCAGACTGGCCCCGATCATGATCGACTCAGGAATAGCATCCAGTACCGTTCCGGCAAAAATAGCCATGCCGCTCCCGCCTTTAGCTTCCGTCTTCCCTGAAGCTCTGGCTGAGCGTTTGCGGCCGGCTCCGCCTTTTCGCGAGATATACCAGTCAAACAGCGTGAATACCAGGGCCCCGGCAGTAAAACCGATGATCGTCGGAGTCAGCCCGCCGTCACTTGCGGAATCCTCCAGCAATTCATAAGCAGCTGCTCCAATAAGTACGCCTGTCCCGAAGGCCATAATGAAGCCGATCAGCTTGGTTGGAATGGACAGGAACAGAGCGAGCAACGCCCCGAGTAATACAGCAGAGCCGGAAATGGCACCCCACATCAATGCACCCCACATTATGCTCACCTTCCCCGTTTATGTATTGTTAATAGAAGTGCATAGATGTAGTTTACACCCTAATGGGGATCTGCAAACAATGCCTCTTCCGGCGGGCACCTATTCGAGATCTATTCTTTTACGCTTATGTTTTATTTATGATGTTAATTATTAATATTATTAACAATATTCCGCCTTCACGGGAATGGAGCAGTTTGTTAGGCTGTGAGCGGAGATGTGACAAGCCGATGGATTCATTTGCCCGGAAAAGGGTAACTTAGAATTATCAATCTCTTACTAACCAAAGGATGGGATCCTATATGGAACAAAACGTACAGAAGCTTATCGATTGGCTGGAGGCGCAGGAGCACGCAACGCTGGTGATCAAGAAGCAGGAGCTGGATGATCTGGATACAGTTCACTTTAATCTGGACACCGTAGACTACCGCAATGCCGAGGATGTCCTTGATGAATACCTGGGCAGTGCACTGATTCTGCGGGGAACGGGAAATACACTCAATGCAGACGGTGAGCTTGTGCCGCTTCCGCAGCCTAATTATGAGATCGCGGTCAGCGGGCTGAAGCTGAATACAGTAGCTGAGGATAATGTCGAGCTGGAGACGGACAGAGCGAAATATTCGCTGGCCTTGAGTTGAATGAACTAGTACTACAGGGAAAGTTGAGCACGTCATGTTTATTTCCCCTCTACTAGAGACACATACAGGCCATGGGTGAAACACACCCATGGCCTTACACACGTCTATTAATTCAAATACAAGAATTTATTAGCTGATTTATGCTTCTTCCCCGAGAATCTCGACTTCCGTCTCCAGCTCGACATCGAATTTATCCTTGACCGTTGAACGCACATGCTGAATCAGTCCGATGTAATCACTGGCTGTCGCATTATCCGCATTGACGATGAATCCGGCATGCTTGCGCGATACCTCCGCTCCACCGATGCGGGTTCCCTGCAGGCCGCTCTCCTGAATCAGCTGGCCGGCATAGCGGCCCGGCGGCCGCTTGAACACACTGCCGCATGAAGGATATTCCAGCGGCTGTTTGGATTCGCGGAGATAGGTCAGCTCATCCATGGAGGACTTGATTGCAGCAGGATCACCCGGCTGAAGCGCAAATCTGGCCTCCAGCACAATATACTCTCCGCTGGCAAAGATACTTTTGCGGTATCCCCACTGAAGCTGGTCACCCTGCATAGTAATAAGCTGTCCGTCCTTGTCGATCACAAGTGCACTTTGCAGCACGTCCTTAACCTCACCGCCGTAAGCTCCGGCATTCATATACAGCGCCCCGCCTACCGTTCCGGGAATGCCGCAGGCGAACTCCAGACCCGTCAGCTCCTGCTCCAGCGCATACCTTGAAGCATCAATAATCTTCGCCCCGCACTGCGCGTAGAGCAGTCCGTCCCGGATGCCCATTTCCGTCATGTCGGAGGTCTGAAGCACAATACCGCGGATGCCCCCGTCCCGGATGATGACATTCGAGCCGTTTCCGAGTACAGTAAGCGGAATATGATGATCATGCGCATATGTAGATATTCTCTGAATTTCATCGTAGGTTGCCGGAGCAGCCCAAATATCCGCTTCCCCGCCCATGCGGGTATACACCAGATGCTTAAGACTCTGGCGGCGCTTCAGCGAGCCTGCTGTGACCAGCTGCTGCAGGTCCTTATATGTGTTGTCGATATTCATACTTCATGCTCCTAACTCTATGAAAATGATGACCGTGATCATCTGCCTGCCTCAACTGTGCATCGCGGCAACCACAACTTTAACAACGAACAGGCTCCCTTGTCAATGACAGGAGCCTGTTTGGAAGCTGCATACAGCATTATTATGTTTCATCATTCCCGTTTATAACCTAACTCCCGGCCGCAGCGCGCTCAGAGCGGAATTCTTCCCTTCTCGCTGCACGTTCCTCTTCTTTCATCCGGGGGCAGGTATAACATAGACGGCCGCCTTCTGTCCGGTAGTACATACAGCAGCGGTTGCGCATCTGTACAGTCTGCTCCGGGTCAGCGAGCGATTCAATTCTCCGTACCTTCACATGAAACGGATTCCGGGGCATCTGGAATACTTCAGCAGACAGTTCATCTTTCAGATAGCTGTAATCTGCTTCAATCCGCTTAAGCACTGCAGGATCGGTAATTCCGGCTGCAAAGGACTCCACATAATAATTGAATTTGGACGGCATCTGTCCCCAGATCTCACCAAGTGATAAACCGCTCACCTGTGAAATACAGCGTACCAGAGGACCGGCAGTCTCTTGATAAAAGCGGGCAAACACATCATTACGCCACGCTTCCCTGCTCTGCTGCTCCTCAGGAGCCTGCTCGGTCTTCCACACGTGAAGGGAGAAGGCAATCCGGCAATATCCGTCTGCCGGAATGAGATGAATCCCCAGATTCGCTAGGCTGAGTTCAGGAACGAAGGAATATCCTGTGACTGAATACTGAACCGCAAGCGCCAGATTGGACAGATAGCCGCCGAAATATGCAGCAACCGCTTTATCGTCCAGTGCTTTCATTAACGGCCCGTAAGTGTCCACAAATGCCCTCATACCCTGCTCATGCACCAGTTCAGCCGCAGCGAAGGAGTGCAGAGCTCCCTCCGGTACCGCAGGATGCAGGTCAAACTTGGTGGTGAATTCCTTAATCAATAGTTCGTTCATTGCACTGCCCCTCTCCGCTCCACTAGCCTGCACAGCTCGCGCTTATAGTCCAGCTGCCTTGTACGCAGCCAGCTCGTAAGGAAGGCACAGCGGCACTCCGGTACGCGGATCAGGCACAATATCGGCTTCAATGCCGAATACCTCGCGCAGAACTACCGGTGTCATTACATCAACCGGCGCCCCTTCACTGATCACATTGCCGGATTTGATCGCTACCATATGCTGCGCATAACGGGATGCATGGTTCAAATCATGTACCACCATGATAATCGTCCGGCCTTCTTCTTCATTCAGCTTCTGCAGAAGCTGCAGCACCTCCAGCTGATGGGCCATATCCAGGAATGTCGTCGGTTCGTCAAGGAACAGAATATCTGTCTGCTGCGCCAAAGCCATGGCAATCCAGGCCCGTTGACGCTGTCCGCCGGAGAGCCGGTCAATCGGACGGTCATGGAACTCTGTCATACCGGTAACTTCGATTGCATTAGCAATGATGCTGCGGTCTTCAGGCGTCATGGTGCCGAAGCCCTTCTGATGCGGGTAGCGGCCGTAACCCACAAGCTCAGATACAGTCAGACCGTCAGGTGCAGTAGGATTCTGCGGCAGAATCGCCAGCTGCTTGGCCACCTCTTTGGTGGACAGGTTATGAATGGATTTGCCGTCGAGCATAACACTGCCGCTCTTCGGCTTCATGATGCGCGCCATCGTCTTCAGGATGGTCGATTTACCTGAGCCATTCGCTCCAACCAGCGCTGTAATCTTCCCTGTAGGAAGTGACAGGTTCAGCCCCTTTACAATCATTGCCTCTGCGTATCCGATACTCAGCTGTTCTGTATTCAAACGTTCCGACATGATACTCACTCCTCAGAATTTTAATTTTTGATGATAACTTAGCCTATGAATGCCTATGTTAAGCCTTAGATTTTGCCAAAAGATATAAAAAGTACGGGGCGCCGATGATCGCCACCACGATACCTGTAGGTATCTCTGTAGGCTGCAGAATCCAGCGCCCGATGGTGTCTGCGGTGAGCAGCAGCAGCGCGCCTATCAAAGCGGCTGCAGGCAGCATGATCTGATGACGCGGGCCTACAAGTCTGCGGGCGAGATGCGGTGCAATCAGTCCGACAAAGCCGATGCCTCCGCTGACCGAGACGCAGGCGCCTGCGAGAGCCACAGCAGCAGCCAAGAGCAGCAGACGTTCCCGCTCCAGCGGCAGCCCAAGTCCTTTGGAGGTCTCATCCCCCAGATTCAGTACATTTAGCACCCGGGCCTTGTAGAACGCGAAGGGCAGCAGGATCAGGATCCAGGGGAGCAGTGCCAGCACAAAGCGCCAGTCTCCGCCCCAGATTTTGCCGGCCAGCCAGATGGCTACGAACTGATAATTCTGCGGGTCCAGTCTTAACGACAGGATCAGCTGAAAAGCGTAAATGCCGGCACCCACGGCAATACCGATCAGGATCAGCCGTGTCGGCGAGAGTCCGTCGGCTCTCCGGTAGGAGAGAAAATAGATCAGCGTGGCCGTAAGCGCGGCACCTGCCAGCGCCAGCAGCGGAAGAACAAAGATGGGCCCCGCCGTGGTTGCCGGGACAAATGAAATGAAGATCAGCACTGCGAATCCCGCTCCGGCGTTGATCCCTAAGGTAGAGGGTTCAGCGAGAGCATTGCGCGACAAGCCTTGCAGAATAGATCCGGATACTGCGAAACCCGCCCCGATGAGCAGTGAGATCACTATACGCGGCAGCCGGAAATCAAACAGAATCAGCTTCTGCTGCTTCGTTCCTTCGCCGAGCAGAGTATGTAGAACATCAAGTGGTGATAAGCGCATGAAGCCGGTATTCATACTGACAATAAAAACAATGACGATAAGTGCAGCAAGCAGGGTTAGAATACCGGCTTCTCTGGTGCGGCGCGATTTCGCTGAGGGTACAGACATTGCCCTGTTCATTACAGCTCCCCCTTGCGCTTGCTGGCCAGATAGATGAAGAACGGTACGCCGATTACTGCAATCAGGGCACCTATCGGTGTTTCATAAGGCGCATTAATCATTCTCGCAGCGATATCGGCAAAGAGGATCAGCACGCTCCCGAGTACTGCAGAGCAAGGAATGATCCAGCGGTAATCCACCCCCACCAGATAACGGGTAATATGCGGAATCATTAATCCGACAAAAGCAATCGGCCCCACCGTCGAGACCGCCGCTCCGGCAAGAATGACCACAATGATCATCCCTGCGGTCTGTACCAGCCGTGTGCGCTGCCCCAGTCCTGCGGCAACATCCCTTCCCAGGCTTAACAGCGTGATGGAACGTGAGAGCACCAGCGACCCGATAAGCGCACCTGCAACCCAGGGGGACATAATCTTGAGCTGTGTCCAGTTCGCTCCGCCAATCCCGCCTGCCATCCAGAAAGCGATATCCTGGGAGAGGTGATACAGAATGGCGATGCCTTGGCTGACCGCCAGCAGCATGGCACTGACCGCCGCACCCGCTAAGGTCAGGCGTAGCGGTGTCAGCCCGCTATGGGACAGCGATCCGATGCCGAAGACTAAGAGCGATGCCACAGCCGCTCCAATGAAGCAGTAGATCATGATATACATGAAAGATAGCGAAGGCGCAAAGGCGAAAGCCAATGCCAGGCCGACACCGGCTCCGGCGTTGAGTCCCAGCAGCCCCGAATCCGCCAGCGGATTCCGGGTCATCCCCTGCATGATCGCGCCGGCAACAGCAAAACATGCACCCACCAGCGCTCCGGCCAAAGCGCGGGGGATTCGCAGTTCCCGGATGACCTGATGCTGCGCCAGCTCCGGATTGAAGCGGAAGACAGCTTCCCATACCGTAGCCAGCCGGATATCTGCCGCTCCTACCGATACAGACAACATCAGCCCGAAGACGATGGCGGCTATTCCGAGCAGCAGTATCGTAGCTGCAGCCACCGGCCGCGACTTGATGGGTTTATCCCCTGCAGCCGTAGAAGGATTGAAGTTAGAACGTGTGGATGAAACCATAAGCCGTCTCCTTAACAGGATTATTACTTGCTTCTAATTGATTATCATTCTCATTATCGCAAATATATGAATATTGTACAAGCAGATAACGCGTAATCTATGTTGGACGCCCTCATCTATCGCTCCATTTTAAAAAAGGTGCAGATCATCGTATCCGGGGATACAAGGACCTGCACACTCTCTACCGGCAAAGGCTGATTACCGGCATTTTGAACGCTGCTTATTTTACAAGACTGCTCAGAGCATCATCAATTGTTTTGGAGTTAGCTATAGGACCGCTGTACAGCCAGCTGGTTGATCTGCCAAACTCATGAACATTCCCCGCCTTAACAGCCGGAATCCCCTTCCAGATCGCGCCATCCGTAACTTCAGCAGCATCCGCTCCATCACTGTTCACAAGGATGATATGATCTGCAGTCAGCTCAGACAATTTCTCAAGTGAAATGGGATTCCACGTTGCTCTGGACTCAGCAGGAATTTCGGTAACCAGATTCGGAAGCTTCAGGCCAAGATCACCATACAGGACTGCCCCGCTGCTGCGGGTTTCATCTACTATATAGAAGTTTTTGGATACCAGCCAGAGAATGGCAACGGACTCATCGCCGATCGCAGCGGAGATTTTTGTTTTGGCATCCGCCGCTTTTTGATCATAGGCATCAATGGCTGCTTCAGCTTCAGGCGTTTTGTTCAGCAGCTCACCGATCTTGAGCAGCGATTTGCGCCAGTCTTTGCTGATCTCATCGCCGAGTACATACGTAGGTGCGATTTTGTTCAACTGGTCATACAGACCGTTCTGGACAGTGCCTTCCGATTGTACAATGGTGAAGTCCGGTGCGAAACTAGTTACGGCTTCGAGTGGAAGGTCATAGCTTATGGTTGGAATATCTTTAAGCTCAGCTGCGAGGTAATCCTGAGTGCCGTTTGTCACGGACCATTGGGCAACCGGAGTCACACCGAGTGCGACCAGGTAATCTTCCAGATAAGAAGCAAGCACACGCTGCGGGTTCGCTGGGATAGTAACTTTATGTCCCATGGCATCCGTTACTGTTTGCTCTACCGCTGGAGCTGTTGTTTCTGCCGGTGCAGTTGTAGCTTCTGCAGGTGCCGTAGTTGCGGCAGCTCCGTTATTGGCTGCATTGTTATTTCCGCACGCGGATAGTAACAACGTTGTGGTCATAAGTCCGGCCATAGCCAGCTTCATGCTCGTTGATCTTTGCAGGTTGAACGAAAACATTAAATACCCCTCCTGTATATACATTCATTATTGGTCAAAGGTGATTGTGGCCTTCGCCTCACATAAACTGATGATATTGATTCTCATTCTCTCTGTCAACTAAATTATCTGAATCCATGTAAACTCACACTACGCATAACAAAAAACGGCTATTCCCGCAAGCTGCGGAAACAACCGTTTTACATATAAAGGGTATGTCTATTTGTGCAAATGATACGGCACAGTTGCTATAACGATATCCTTCTGATTCATCAGATAAGAGCGGATGAACAAGCTGGTCTGATTATGCAGAATCGCCTGCCACCAATGCTTCGTAACAAATTGCGGAATGAGTACAGTAATATGATCTGTTGAAGCGGTTTTCCACTCCACCGTATCGATGAATTTCACCAGCGGGCGGATGATGCTACGGTAACGCGAGCGGAGTACAATCAGGCGCACCCCAGGGTTCCACTCTTCCCACTTCTGTTCCATTTTGTGAATCTCTTCTTCATCGAATCCAACATATACAGCCACCACATTCTCAGTCAATGACTTCGCATAGCTGATCGAATGCAGTACCGCGCGGGTGACACCGGCAACAGGTACAACCACCGTGCTTCCTTTAATGCAAGGTTTATCCGTAGCCGGACAAATGCGCAGCTGATCGGCAATATTCATATAATGACGGTGAATCCGGTGGAACACGATGATTACAAGCGGCAGGAAGATGAAGGCCATCCATACACTCGAGAATTTAGTAATAATGAAGATGAGCGTAATGGTTAAGGTTGTGAGCATGCCTACTGTATTCACAGCGAATTTGCTCTGCCAGCCCTTAGGCTTGGTTCTGTACCACTGGACCATCATGCCAAGCTGTGAAAGGGTAAACGGAATGAATACCCCAACGGCGTATAATGGAATCAACCCTTCGGTATTTCCGTGAAAAGCGGCTACCAGCACAGCCGACATTATGCCGAGGAAAATAATGCCGTTGGAGAATCCCAGCCGGTCTCCGCGCACCATGAAGGCATGGGGTAAATATTTGTCTTTGGCGAACATGAACGCCAGCAGCGGGAAGGCCGAATACGCTGTATTCGCCGCCAGGAACAAGATTACTGCGGTGATTCCTTGGATGAAGAAGTACAAACCGCCGCGGCCAAAGGTAGACTCGGTAATCTGTGACACAACCGTTGCTTTCTCGTCCGGCATGATACCGTACCAATATGCCAAAAGCGTAATCCCCGTGAACATAGCCCCGAGAATCAGACCCATCAGCATCAGCGTTTTAGCCGCATTTTTCTCAGCCGGTGCTTTGAAGTTAGGGATCGCATTGGAGACCGCTTCTACCCCGGTCAGTGCCGAACAGCCGGAGCTGAAGGCCTTGAGCAGAAGGAACATACTGACGTTCGATACCGCCGAGCCGATCTCAGGAACCTGGGCATGAGCACCGCCGGTTGCATACTTGAAGACTCCCGCGATAATCAGCACAAAGATGGAGACGACGAACAGATATACCGGAATGGCTATGAATGAAGCTGATTCAGTAACACCCCGCAGATTTACAATCGTTAAGAGCAGAATGACAGTAACCGCTATAAGTACACTATGATTATGAAGACCCGGGAACGCTGATGTGATCGCGTCCGTTCCCGCCGAGGCGCTTACCGCTACCGTTAGAATATAATCGACCAGCAAAGAGCCGCCGGCAAGCAGGCCGGTATGAACCCCGAGATTGGTTTTGGCGACGATATAGGCGCCCCCGCCCTGCGGATAAGCAAAAATGGTCTGCCGATAAGACAGGATTAAGATGGCCAGCAGGCCCAATACGGCTAATGCAATTGGCAATGAGTACCAGATAGCTGTGAAACCTGCGGCCACAAGTACGATTAAGATTTGTTCTGTTCCGTAGGCTACAGACGAGAGCGCATCAGAAGACAGGACAGCCAGTGCTTTCACCTTGGATAACTTTTCATGATCGAGTTCGTTCGACTTCATCGGACGCCCGATCAATAGTCGTTTTACCTTGCTTACCATTGTAGTAACAGTTCCTCTCTTTGTTAAGTTGAAACGGCAGTACCGCGCGCTGTTTTCATAAGTGGATTTCATAAATGCAGGCACAAAAATAAGCATACGGAAATGATCCGCATGCCTTGAGTGCATGGTCATTATCCCACTATTGCTTACGAGGTTAGCTGGCGGATTCGGGCTGTGGTAGCCCTACGGTTTTCGAGTCTGCTGACCCGCTTCCGATTCACCCCGTTGGCACTCGGCCAAGTTTGGTTCCCCCGTTTTTCCTTCCGGAAAATTCAGCGCATATTCAACTTCTCACAAGGACTAATATTAATCTACAATGCCTCTTCCGTAAAGCGTTGAAACAAATGAAAAAAGAATGAAAAACAACCAAAACAACCAAATCCACGATCCGGTATGTCTTGATCTTTCATTCTCTTTCATTATCCCTTTATCGCGTGATTTTACAGCATTTCTGCTTAATAATTTACACTCAATTTAAGGGAATATATACTCTTCACTCTGCCTGACGGCTTCTTACTCACCTGCATCCTCTTTACGCCCTGTCCATAGCAGAATTGTTATTAATGCGAACGCAATGAGTGCCAGCAGCGGGATGGTAATGAATCCGAAATAATTCAGATAATCCGTGTTGCACGGCACACCGATTGTACATGGAAGCACCTTGCTGAGTGCCGGAATTTTCTGCTCCGCATAATGATAGATCGAAATGCTTCCGCCTATCAAACTTAAGGGAAGGACATAAGGGATAATGCGCTTATCCCCCCGGTAAGTGGCGATTCCGAGCAAAATCAGCTGCGGGTACATAAATATCCGCTGAAACCAGCATAGCTTGCAGGGCTCATATTTCAGCACTTCACTGAGATACAGACTGCCTGCTACAGCAACAACCGAGACGAACCAGGCCAAGTAGAGACAATTCCGGCGGCAGAATGCAGAGAATTTATTCATTGTGCAGCCACAGCTTCCGCAGCTACCTGGATTTGAGCATCGATTTCCTCCATATTAAAAGGTTCATTCACCTTGACTCCATTGACAAACAGTGATGGCGTGTTGGTTATGCCGGTGTCTGTGCCAAGCTGGATATCTCTCTCCAGTTCGCTTTCGTAGGTCTTGTCTTCAATATCCTTACGCAGCAGGTCGAAGTCAATGGGCAGTTCTAATTGCTGTGCCAGACTTACCAGGAAGTCCGGTGTTGCCCACTCCACCTTTTCTTCACCCTGGTTAGCATAGATAGCATCGAAGAATTTCCAGAAAGCCTCCTGATTCTGATGGTATACGGAGAGTGCCGCAAGTGAGGCTGTTCTCGAATCCGTACCAATAAAGGCCAGGTTGACGAAGTAAAAGGCTGCTTTATCCTGATTGACATACTCCTGAACGATTTGCGGTTTAATGACCCCGGTGAACTGGGCGCAAGCCGGACATTTGTAATCGCCGAATTCAACGATTTTGACTGGAGCATCTTCTTTGCCCAGCCGTGCCATTTCACTGTAATTGAAGTCAACGGGAGCCGCAGCAGATCCTGTGGTTGAGCCGTCCTTCGAGGCCAGCATGAATAATCCTACAAAAATAATAACGACTAAAGCCACTGTACTCACGATCAGAATTCTCGTTTTCTGCTTCTGCTGCTCCTGCTCTGCCCGGCGTTTCTCCTGCTTGCTCATCTGGGGAAGCGCGACATTGTTCTTTTTCGGTTTGCTCAAAGAGAGTTCCTTTCTGTCCATAGGACTGTCGTGATAAAAGATAAGTTACTTTAAAATTATATAATTAAAGTTCTCTCCTTGGCAAACCCTACATTATACAGCTTTGGTTGCCGCAGGCACTCCGCTGTCTTCATTTTCTTGGTTGTAAATCAGCTCCGGCGATGAATCCTGTGACTGTAGTACAATTCTGAAAAAGAACTGGGTCCCGCCGCCCGGCGCCGGTTCCGCCCATATTTCTCCCTGCATAAGCTCCACCAGCTTCTTGCAAATGGCCAATCCCAGACCGGTACCGGGGTATTTACGCGTGTGGGAAGCATCCACCTGGGAAAAGGATTGGAACAGTAGCTGCAGCTTATCCGGCGGAATGCCAATGCCTGTATCATGCACTTTGAATTGCAGCGTCTGAGACGCTCCCTTCAGACCGCAGGATTCAACAGTAACTGTAACCGCTCCCGAAGGAGTGAATTTCACAGCATTGCCGATTAAATTAACCAGGATCTGACGGATCCGCGCAATGTCTCCCACGAACTTGCCGGGAAGCCCCTCTTCTACCGACAGCACAAATGACAATTGCTTGTCTCTGGTGATCACTTCGAACAGATCCATACACTCCTGCAGCAGCACAGTCAGTTGAAACGGCTCCTGGTTCAACACGAGACCATCTGCTTCCAGGCGGGAGATATCGAGAACATCACTCATTACATGGAGCAATGCCTGGCTGCTGGTACTCTGCAGCTTCAGCAGCTCCAGATGCTCGGGCTTGCTGATCTCTTCGGCCAGCAGCTGATTGATGCCGATAATTCCGTTCAGCGGTGTACGGATTTCATGGCTCATCGTCGCCAGAAACTCGCTTTTCATCCTGGCAGCACTCTCTGCCGCATCCCGGGCCTGAATCAGTTCATGCTGGTATTGCATCAGGGCAGTGACATCCTCGGCAACGATATAGACCAGCTGTTCCTTATTATGAAGCAATGGAAACACCGTTACGCTGCAGATCATCTGCTGGCCGTCTTTGGTGATAACCTTCAGCTCCAGCTTGGAGGACTTTCCTTGGGAGGCATTGCGCACAGCTTCCTTGACCGCGGCTTCATCCCTGGCACTGTACAGGATGTTCTTGAATTCCCCCAGTTCTTCTCTTCCATATCCGGTGGTATGCCGCAGGGCAGGATTGGCACTGATGATCTTCTTAAGGGCCGGATCAATACACAGCACCATATCCGGGCTATGCTCGAACAAGGCCATATAACGCTGCTCATTAAACGCTGCAAAGCGGAGCACATGCTGCCGGTCCCTATAGAGCAGGCCAAGCACAATCGTCACAATGAACAAGAAGGAACCGCCCAGAATGATGCCCAGCAGTGAATCATCCAAGAGCGGAGCGCGACCTGTATACAAGAATGAGTCAACTACTGTGAAGGATGCACCGGCCATTGCAGAATAATGTATTCCTGTGAACGCTCCGGTCAGGGTTAACACGAGCAGCAGTTTTTTGACACTAAGCATATTGTAGGCATTCTCCAGCCATTTCGGGTCGTAGGATGCAGTAATTACAGGGACAACCAGGGCGAACAGGATAGACAGGATAATGGAAAAGAACCCTTGTTCATACGTTGCCGAGAGCTTCATCGCCAGAATGCCGCTGAAATGCATGATCAGGATTCCGCTGCTGAACAGCATGCCGCCAAGTCCCAGATAGACACGGCCGCGGGTATGGGGGTTGCCAAGCATTACGAACAGCATATAAGAAGCGGCCACAGGAATGATCAGCGAGAACACAAGCAGCAGCAGATCATACGATACCGGAACTCCTATATCCATCGCCCGCATTCCGATAAAATGCATACTCCACATCCCAGTGCCCAGCACTACAGAGATAAGCAGAATATAGAGATTCCCCTTGCGGCCACGGAGCAGCCGTTCCGCCAGGTCCAGGGCTGTGAAGCACGATAGAAATGCTATAGCAATAGATAAGAGGACAAGCAGATCATTGTAATGATTCGGATGATGCTCCATAGGCCTCTCTCCTTTCATGAACTTCAAGATATTGCATTTCACCTAGTTACACTATCTTACCCTGGGCGAAACCAGTCGAATCGTAGATTGTGCCTAATGGGAAAGACAGTTTTCCCTAAGGGAAGCGCTGCCAAAACAGGAGCCCCTGAATGCAAAAAAAGCACAGCGCTGTAATAGCGCCATGCTCTTATCTTCTAGTAATTAAGCTCCGGCTTCCTCCGTCAAAAACTGCACCTTCAGCAGCTTAATCCGGGAAATCCGCTTATTATCCGTCTCTTCAACCACGAATAAATGATTGTCGAACTCCACCGTCTGGCCTTTTTGCGGAGGATTCACCTCCAGCTTGGAATACAGCCAGCCGCCAATCGTATCGTAATCATCCGTCTCCATATGGATTCCGAGCGTATCATTGATCTCCTCGATCAGCATCAGGCCGTCGATAGAGAACTCATCCTCCCCCAGCTTCTCGATGCCGGGACGTTCCTCGTCGAACTCATCCTGAATCTCTCCGACAATCTCTTCCATAATATCCTCCAGAGTAACCATTCCCGAGGTACCGCCATACTCATCAATCAGGATAGCGATTTGGGTCTTGGCACGCTGCATGACCTTGAGGAGGCTGCTAATCTGAATCGATTCGGGTACAGTCAATATCGGACGGATCAATTCGTTATACTTGGGTGCATTATCACGGATCATATCCTTGATATGAATGAAGCCGAGAATATGGTCCTTGTCTCCGTCGCAGACCGGATAACGGGTTCTCATTCCGTCAAAGGCAATTTCAAGATTCTCGTCTGTCTCCAGATGTGTGTTGAGACAGATCATTTCCGTGCGCGGAATCATAATCTCCCTGGCCATCGTGTCGGCAAATTCGAAGATATTATCCACCAGGGTCATTTCCGTGTTGTCGATCAATCCGCTTTTGTTGCTCTCCTGCATCAGAATGCGTATTTCTTCCTCCGTATGAGCTGTAGCCAGCTCCGATGCCGGCGTCAGACGGAAGATACGCAGCAGTCCGCGTGCCATTCCGTTAACCACCCAGATGAAGGGATACATCATCCGGTAAAAAACATTCATCGGACCTGCAGCAAGCAGAAGTACAGCCTCCGCTTTATTAACCGCAATGGTCTTCGGGGCAAGCTCGCCCAGTACAATATGCAGAACAGTGATGAACATAAAGGCAATGATAAGCGAAACCACAAAAACAGTTGTTTCTCCGAAGCCGAGGTTCGTAATAACCGGTCCCACAATCGTAGCAATCGCCGGTTCTCCGAGCCAGCCTAGCGCAAGCGAGGCAAGTGTTATGCCAAGCTGACAGGCCGACAGATAACCATCCAGATTATGAACGATCTTTCTTGCTGCAGGGGCTCTCTTGCTGCCTTCCTCAATCAGTGAATCGATGCGCCCGCTGCGCACCTTCACCATCGCATACTCAACCGAAACAAAAAAACCGTTAAGCAGCACAATCAAAATAATAAGACCTACATTTAATATACCGGGTAAAGGGTCGCTCAATTTATACTCCTATCCGCCGTTTCCTGTGCAGGCGGATAGGCCCACCTCCTTCGTTTGTTCAAAATGTCAGACTGGATCATGCCAGCTGTTCCTTTCCGTATCAATTTCCCAATGCCTTCATCTCCTGTACATAAATCACGGATTATAAATAATACTTTTATTATATAAATATATTAGGTGAAACAGCAAGCATGCGTGTCCCCTCGAAAAATACAGCATATGTGCGCACGGTAGCAAAAGAAACGGCTGACCGCCTTCAAACAAAGGTGGACAGCCGTTTTTGCGTTATTCTATGGATAAATGGCCAGAAAGGCTTATCGGCAGCTCCGTACAACCGCCGGATTTCCGATAACTCCCGGATATTGATAGACAAGCGGCTCTTCAAAGGTGGCATAATCGAAATTTACCATCAGCAGCACAACCCGCTGTCCGGTCGCCCGGTCGCTGATAATCAGATGGTCGCGGCCGGCAGCTTCAAGCACTCCGGTGTAGACCTTGGCGTTCCAGTCTTTGTTATTCTCATAGGTGAAGTAGAAGGTGCCGACCTTGCCAAGGTTGAGGCGGAAGATGTTCTCCACATAAGACTGTTCGAACACCGGTGCAGTTGTTGAGACCACGGTTCCGGCTGGCGTCATGGGGCTGCCGCTGGTGACCTGTGGCGGCATGCTGCCCATAGTACCCATAGTACCCATAGTACCCATGGTGCCCATGTTTCCGATGCTTCCCTTATTGCTCATGGCACCCATAGTATTCATCGGGCCCATGCCGTTCATGTTGTTCATATTGTTCATGTTGTTCATGTTGTTCATATTGCTCATGCCACCTGCTGGGTTGCTGCCCATCGTATAAGTAACGGGACGGTAGGGTTGAACGATCATTTACGAATAACCTCCTAGAATTTGGATTAGCATTTACTTAAGCGTACCTAGAATAATGACGGACAATCTACCTGGGTCGGAGTGAAGAAGCAGTGTGCCTTGTAGCGGCCGGTGTTCTGCTGATTGTACCAGTTGGCCGGACAAGCCCCGACAGGCCGGAAGAACCACAGCGCATTTGATGCAGGCCAAGTTCTTTCCCCGGCGATAGCGCGTTTTGCCAAACGGATGTCGGCCTCCCTTGCACGCTGATAGAAGTACCCCTTCTGCGGGGCTTCAAAGCCGCCCGGGCTCTGGAACACCATATCATTCACACTGCGGATGTTGTTGAAGTCCAGACAGTTGCCGAGGATCCGGTTGACCCCGACATTACCGACCATCAGCATGCCTGACTCCCCATCCTCTTCGGCCTCGGCCCGCATCAGCCGCGCAAGCACCCTTACATCCTCCGAGTTCGTTTTGATGACGGCCACGCGTTCTCCTCCTTGTAATCACTTCATTGACAGTTATGGAACAAAGCTGTAACGCCAAGCATCCGTTGTTCTTTACTGCTCGCTGTATTGTATGTGCATTCGCCTAAGAGGTGACAGTCCCCGCCCAATTTCCTGCGGGTCTGCAGCAATACTTTTGTATACCGTGAATACCTGCATTGAGCCGAGGGGCCAAACACAACCCAAATACCCCCTTGCACCGCTGACGGTAACAAGGAGGTGCTGCTGAACGCTTTTCAAATAATCATCATACTATCAATGAACTAGCCTGTTCACTACTCCGCTGTGGAGTAGTGCGGGCGCCGCTGAAAGCCATGATACCTTGTACCCTGATACGTCAGCACCCCCCTGTCCCCTTCAGCACTCATGCCATATTCTTGGCCATCCACCTTGAACTCTCTCCGGACGCCATCCTCCGCTTCATATGTCAGGTAATAGGTTGTGCTGGTACGGCTGCTCTCATCCTGTGCCTGCTGCTGGCGGACTTCGCTGCGCTTGCTGACAATGCGGGCGGGTATGGACTGCAGGGGGGCATTATTGTTCCGGCTCCACTGAAGCATTCCTCTGCCTGCAGACACAGCGATAATCCCCACGACTACAGCGAGGAATATCGGCAATACCGTTCCTGTAAAATCAAACATCCAGGATGGATCCGGTCCCGTTCCCATGGTCTCTTCCCCCTTGTTCCCATCTGGTTAGATTTCCTGCCCTTTGCAGGTCTTCTCTACATGTATATGCCTCTTCCCTTCAAGACAGCATAACAAATGTGTAACAACCCCGGCTGCTCCGGAAGAATCTTCACTTGCGATGATGACAGCACGCCAAAAAGACCACCTAAATCCCCGTATATCCGGGAACTTAAATGGTCTTCATTATACCAAGAGAGGCGGTCACATTAAGCATGTACGAGATCTAGCAATTGTCTGGTTTCGCTTGTTTCTTCCGGCAGCATACCGTTGTCCGCCCAGCAAGCTCTGCATTGTTCTTCCGTTTCACACAGGTGAGCATCGTCACAGTTGTAGCACAATTGCAGCAGGTTTCTTGTCATATAATCCGTTTCAAATGTTTTCATAATAATCTCTCCTATTCGGGATGAAAGTTTGTGAAAAAATGAACTTGTTCTCTATGTGTTAAATATATCACAGGACTGAAAGTTTGTCATGTGATTTTTTTCACATTTTTAAAGAAAATTTTAAATAAGTTTTTTCCTTATATTAAGAGGGCTTTGCGGCCGTATTCTCAAAAGAAAAGGCTGCCCGCCAATGCGGACAACCTCTTAATTACCTTACATGACCCGCCAGCTCACTCCGCCATTCGTAGTCTGCAGCAGGATAGATCTGCGGTCTTCTTCTTTCTGGATCAGCAGCCAGCCTACATCATCCGAGATGAATTGCAGCTTCACTACTTCCGGATATTCAAGCAGCTTGGACTGCAGTACACTGCTGGCCGGAAGTGCCCTCCAGGTCTGTCCCTGATTCATCGTCTTGTACAAAAGGTTCCCCTCTAAAGACCAGCCCGCCTGCGAGCTGAGGAATTCAGGTGCCACATGCCGGTTAATTCCCGTCAACGCCGGCCGGCTGAAGTTGATAAACTTCCAGTTCTCTCCCCCGTTTGCAGTGAAATAGCCGTTGTAGGTCATGCTGGCCTCTTTCTCTTTTTGACACCCTACAGACAGCCATCCGCTTGTATGATCCGTACCGAAGAATTCAGGCTCACCGGCAATGACCCGGTCACAGCCTCCAAAGCTCTCGTTGACCAGAAATTCAGATCCTGCCGCCCAGGTTGCTCCGCCGTCTTTGGTGACATAGATCTTAGGCAGTGCCCCGGTCTGCAGCGTTACGAATCCACGGCTCCCGTCCTTAAATATCATTCCAGTCGTAACGCCCGGCAGTGGAATTGTATTGTTAGGCAGATTCGGATTATACTGTTCATTCTGCATGACCAGGGCCCAGGTTGCCCCGCCGTCCTGCGTAGCATACAAGGCTTTGCTCTCTTTGGTGGAGCTGGCATCCCAGGAAGTCATCACCCAGCCATGGGACGGTGAACTGAAGTAGAACGAAGACAAGGTGTTGGTGTCAGGAAAAGCAGAAACTTTCCAGGTGTGTCCCCCATCTGTTGTGCGCAGCACCACGGTCTCGGTCGTGCCGAAAGAGCTTCGTATAATCCAGCCGTTGCTTGGATCGGTGAAGAAGATCTCTTTGCCATACACCGGGTTGCTCAGAAACTGCACAGTCGTAGCCGGCGAGATATTGGCCCAGGTTTTGCCGTTATCGAGGGTCATATACATGCGCAGCTCATTTTTGGTGACGCCCCAGGCTATTCCCGCTGACGGGTTAAGCAGCCTGAAGTCTGTCAGCCGGGTCTGAATCTGATATTTCGGGGCATTCTCATTATCAACGTTCTTGGCATCCGGTGTGATGACCGTAATCATCTGCCCTTCTTCCGGCGCTTCCGTCGGCTGCGGGGGCTGGGAAGGCTCGGGAGCGGGAGCAGAAGAACAAGCCGAGAGAATAAGTAAGGTCAGGAGAAGCAGCAGCACCCTTCTCAGAACCTTGTAACCTGAAGCTGTGGATGACAATGCTCTCTCTCCTCTTCCCGTTAATCCGTTATTTCTTCGTATTTAAATTACTGCGTTTGTATCCATACAGACCATAGATTAGCAGTCCTACCGCAAGCCAGATCAGGAAGCCCATCCAAGTTTCTCTTCCCAGATTATACATTAGATAACCGCAGGTTGCCGCACTAAGGAGCGGAATAAACGGAACCCAGGGAACCTTGAAGCCTCTTCTGAGATCCGTTTTCGTACGGCGGAGCACAATAACACCCAGCGAAACCACCAGGAAGGCGAATAAGGTTCCGATACTGGTCAGATTGGCCAGCCGGTCAAGCGGGACGAAGCCGGTAAGAACAGCAATCAGTCCGCCGACCATCCATGTGCTGCGCACCGGCGTATGTGTTTTGGGGCTGACCTTGGACAAGCTCTGCGGCAGCAATCCGTCACGGGAAATGGCAAACAGCAGACGGGTCTGACCGAACAGCATTACGAGCAGCACGGTTGTCATCCCGGCAATCGCACCTACAGAGATCAGACCGGCGATCATATTCTGGTCAACGAACCGCAGGGCGAACGATACCGGATCACTTACATTGAGGTTCTGATAAGGCACGATCCCCGTAAGTACTAAGGATACAGCGATATAGAGCACGGTACAGATCGCAAGCGACGAGATAATACCGATCGGCAGATCACGCTGCGGACGCTTCACTTCTTCGGCAGCAGTCGAAATGGCATCAAATCCGATATAGGCAAAAAATACGGTTGCCGCACCATTCACCACACCATGGAAACCAAACGGCAGGAATGGCGTCCAGTTCTCCGGCTTCACATAGAATATACCGGTGACGATAAACAGCAGCACCACCGAGATTTTGATCACAACCATCACTGCATTGAAACGGGCGGTCTCCTTGACCCCTCGTGTCAGCAGGTAAGAGATAAGCAGGATAATGACAACTGCGGGTAAATTAATAATGGTCCCTTTATCTGCATTATACGCCCCTGACAAAGCGGTGGGCAAATGAATGCCGAAGCCTTCCAGCAGTCCCTGGAAATAACCGGACCACCCGCTGCTTACCGCCGCTGCGGCTACGCCGTATTCAAGCACCAGATCCCAGCCGAGAATCCAGGCCAGCAGTTCACCGAAGGCGACATAGCTGTATGCATAAGCGCTGCCCGATACGGGCAGTGTGGAAGCAAATTCGGAGTAACACAGTGCGGACAACACACAGGCAAAGCCGGCGATGATGAAGGAAAGCACAAGTCCCGGTCCGGCATGCTCCGCAGCAGCCACTCCCGTCATTACAAAAATTCCGGTGCCGATAATGGCCCCTACACCGAGCATGGTCAGATCTATTGCGCCCAGTGTCTTGCTAAGTTTCTCCGCCCCGGTATTCTGGGGAATAGCCAGCGGTTTTTTGCGGAATAAATCCATTCTGAAATTCGCTCCTGTCAAGTGATTGAGTGGATAATAAGAAATACATTGTTAGCATGCCCGTTTTGGGGTAATGGATTAAAAGCGGACAGCTTGAAAACACTATCCCTAGAGATTATGATGGATAAGATTGGACCGCAAGTGGAAACGGCTTTGCCTTCCTTCTATAGGACGGTACCGTTTCAGCGAGAAATATAAGGATGAATGATGGTGTTTAACACATAAACCCCTTATATTTCAAAATTCGAAAGCTGGAGGAGATCTAACAATGGCCCCATTTAAGCCCAATCGTGTCGTAGTGATCGGCACCGGTGCAGTCGGAACCACGACAGCCTATACGCTGCTGCTGCGTAAGCGCATGCCCGAACTAGTACTCATCGATGTGAACCATCAGAAGGCGCTTGGTGAAGCGCTGGATATGAACCATGGCATGCCATTTGTCGGCGGTGTGAAGCTGTGGGCCGGCACCTATGAGGACTGCAAGGAAGCGGACATCATCATCGTCACTGCCGGAGCCTCCCAGAAGCCTGGTGAAACCCGGATCGACCTGCTGCGCAAGAACATCTCGATCTTCAAAGATATCATCCAAAAAATCACGAAATACAATCATCACGCTATCCTGCTGATTGCCACAAATCCGGTCGATATTCTGTCCTATGCCACCTTGAAGATCAGCGGCTTCGACCGCAGACGGGTTATCGGTTCCGGTACTGTACTGGACAGCGCCCGCTTCCGTTATCTGATTGGGCTTCATAAGGAAATCGATCCGCGCAGTATTCATGGACAAATCATCGGTGAACATGGCGATTCCGAGCTGCCGGTCTGGAGTCTCGCCAATGTCGCGGGAATTGATCTGGGCTTCGATGAAGCCGAACGTGATGAGATCTTCGAGGACACCAAGAATGCCGCCTACGAGATCATAGATGCCAAGGGCTCTACCTCCTATGCAATCGCACTGGCACTGGACCGGATTGTTGCTTCCATCCTCAACAATGAAGGCTCCGTCCTGAATGTCTCCACACTGCTGAACAACTACAACGGCGTGTCAGATGTATTCCTCGGCGCTCCGTGTGTTGTAGACCGTTCCGGCGTGCGTGAAGTACTTGATCTTCCGCTCAGTGACGAAGAACAGCTTCTGTTCCAGCAATCCGCCGATAAGCTCAAAAGTGAGATTGCCAAGCTGGAGCTGTAATCTCCGCGCATAGACAAGCCTGGCCCCCCGCCAATCCTCTGTGGATTGGCGGCTATTTTACTTATAGGAAGGGATTCAAGATTCAGACTCTACTTCTTCTCCAGCCCGCCTTACCATCAGACGTGCGAAGACGCGTTAACCAATTAAAGTCAGAAATGCTGTCCAGCTTATCAATTTCTTTTATCCATGGTCTAATCGTGTGTCTACGACTTCGAGGCTTGTCCCTCTCCGCCTTATACCCTGAATAATAACCCCTTCTCATGGTAGCAATTCAAGGCGGTGTTGTCATTATAAAAATGCACATTCCGTGTGATTTATGCGTTATGTTTTGAACAAAAGTTCATAGTGTGTATTGAGGCTGTTAGCCCCAGGTTCACGAGTCACCGCTGCCTGTCTTATACGGCATGCCGATCTGCAGTCTGGACATAGCTTCTTCCTTCTCACGGCTCGTAATATGTGTGTATACAGTTGTCGTCTGGATCGAGGAATGGCCCAGCAGCTCCTGCACCGTACGCAGATCCGCTCCCTTGCGCAGCAGCATGGTGGCAAAGGAGTGCCGCAGCTTATGGCTGGAGTACGGCCGGCGCTGGGATGAAGGCACTTCACTCTGGAAGCGGCTGAATGTATCCGCAGCAATCCCTTGGATGCCGCGGATGGAGAGCCGGCGGCCTTTTTGCGAGATGAACATCGCCTCCTCCTTGCTGTGCCAAGGATTAAGGCGGTCGGTCAGCGCCTGGTCAAGATACGGGGCAATATCCTCAGGAACCGGGACGTTGCGCCATTTGCGTCCTTTGCCGAAGACACGCAGCGAACGTCTCTCTACATTATAATCACTCTGATTCAGCGTATGTACTTCCCCTACCCGCAGCCCCATATACGACATCAGCAAAAAAACAGCCAGATTGCGGCTTCTGTATTTGCCGTCTACCGCTGACAGAAACCGCTGCAGGTCTTGTTCATCCAGATAGACCGGCTCACGGTTTTTTTCGGTTTTGGACTTCTTGATTCCGGCGGCCGGATTAATATTCAGCAGCTCCAGCTCCGTCAGTGCCTTGAAGAGGCAGCTTATTGAGGCATGCTTGCGGTTACGTGTCGCATCACTTACCCCGCGTTCCCGTACAGAAGTCAGATAGGAGACAACCTGCAGTTTTTTAACAGTACCCAGCTCCCGTCCATTAAGACTGCCCAGAAATTCCCGTGTATCAGCAAGATAGGATTTCTGGGTATATGCTGTGTAGCCGGCGTCCTTCATCCAGATCAGAAAGGCATCCAGCTCTTCTTCATATTCAAGCTCCGGCTCATTCATGCCCTGTGCTCCTCCTCTTCCCTCCACATTACAGCATGCTTCTGCACCGTTCCAAGAAACTCACTTAACGCTGGGGATTTCCACTTTTTGCTGTGATATGCAATTTGGGTCGCCACCCGCTGGGATTCATCATTCCAGTTCAGCCGGCCCAGCTTGCCTTCCGCCAATTCTCTGCGTACCGTAATCAGTGGCAGGAATGAGATGCCGAGTCCAGCCATTACGCACTGCTTAATCGCTTCAATGCTCCAGAACTCCAGATTCGGATCGGGGAATACCCCATGGCTGTTCAGATGCCGCTCGAATAGGGTGCGGTAGGTGCAGCCTGTTTCCGTATGCAGAATCGTTACATTTTTAAGATGCAGCGGTTCTACTTCTTCCAATTCCAGCAGCGGGTGATCGAGCGGAGCGACCAGCGTCATGGCTTCATGGATCAGCGTGTCACAGTACATCTCCTTGTACTCCGTCTCCGGTTGGAGAAGAAAGGCTAGATCAAGCTCACCTGAGCGGACGAATTCCGTCAGCTCCCAGCAGGCTCCCGGCTTCAGTGTAATCTGCACCTGCGGATGCCGGCTGCGGAATTCCTTAATAATCCCCGGGAGGCGGAAGGCTGCTAAAGATTCAGGTGCACCAATCCGCAGCGAACCGGATATTTCCGTCTCCGACCGCAGGGCGTTCTCGGCCATCGTGTGCATCTTGGAGATTTCCTGGGCATACGGCAGGAGGCGGCGGCCGGCATCGGTGAGAATGATCTTTTTGCTGATCCGGTCAAACAGGGGCTGCTCAAGTTCTGCCTCCAGCGCCTGAATCTGTGCGGTAATGCTGGACTGGGCGTAATCAAGCTTCTGGGCTGCGCGGGTAAAGCTGCCGGTCTCAACTACAACGAGAAAGGTGAACAGATGCTTAGACTCCATAGTGCCTCCTTCAACCTATCGGTTATTCGAATGGATTCCATTCGATAATTCCGTTTTTCCAATGGATCTATTATCTGATACTCTATATTTAAATACAAGGAAAGCGGGACTATTTATATGAAGGAAAATAAATCATTACAACGGAATATCGGGATGCCGCAGGCTATTGCCCTGTACATAGGAGCCGTCCTCGGCTCAGGTGTGTTAATCGTACCCGGACTGGCAGCGGAGATGGCTGGACCCGCTTCGCTGCTGGCCTGGGGATTCATGACCCTGCTGATTCTCCCGCTTGCGCTGTCCATGGGTCTGCTGTCGGCCAAATTCCCTAATGCCGGTGGGGTATCCCACTTTGTCACCCTGGCCTTCGGCCCGAAGGAAGGCGCACTGGTCGGCTGGTTCTTCCTCATGTCCGTGCCGATTGGCGGTCCTGTCGCTGCACTGACCGGTGCGGGATATATGACAGCCTCCATGGGCTGGGGCGATTCGGCCCGAATTGCTATCGCTGCAGGGATGCTGGCCATTGGACTGATTACCAACTGGATCGGTATGAAGGTTGCCGGTAAAGTACAAATCGCCGTGGTTATCGCGATTGTTGCCGTACTGGTCTTCTCTTTTGCTGCGGCTCTGCCAAGAATGGAGAGTATACACTTCACCCCATTTGTTCCGCATGGCTGGAAGAGTGTCGGGCAGGCGGCGGCGATTCTCTTCTGGTGCTTCATCGGCTGGGAGGCCGTCTCGCATCTGTCTGAAGAATTCAAGGACCCGCAGCGCGCTGCAGTCAAGGGTGTTACCATCGCTGCGGTCATTGTCGGTATCCTCTATTTCCTCTCGGCACTCGCCACTGTCGGTACGCAGAGCTATCTGCGCGGAGGTGCCGACTCTTCGCTGGTCTGGATCATCAGCCAGCCGCTTGGAGCCTGGGGCGGTTTCATTGCCGGACTCACCGGACTCTTCATCTGTACGGCGACGATCATCGCCTACTCAAGCGCTGCATCACGCGTAGCTTACGCCTTGTCACGGCAGGGATATGCCCCGAAATGGATGGGCCGCTTATCCCACCGGTATCAGACACCTGTGGGAGCGATCGGCTTCCTGACCCTCTGCTTCATAGCAGTGTTATCGCTCTACGGCAGCGGCCTGCTCTCGATTACGACACTGATTAAATTCCCCAATGCCACCTTTATCCTCACCTATATTGGCGGGTGTGCTGCAGGAATCCGCCTCTTGCGGGGCAGCCGGGCAGGCGTAACGATCAGTTGGATTTCTTTTGCCGCTACAGTAGCCGTGTTTCCGTTTACAGGCTGGGCGATAATGTATCCGCTGCTGATCACACTGTTGTTTGCTCTGGTGGATTATTTAAGACAGGGACGTAAACGTGCAGGGAATAATCCTGTAGCTAGCGATGCTGAAGAAATTTCCCGGCGCGCATTATAAGAACGCTTATAAGAAACAGGCTGCACTCCTCCTTATTTGGAGGATGCAGAAACGTGCAGGGAATAATCCTGTAGCTAGCGATGCTGAAGAAATTTCCCGGCGCGCATTATAAGAACGCTTATAAGAAACAGGCTGCACTCCTCCTTATTTGGAGGATGCAGCCTGTTTATCTATATGAGCGGCGGAGTTACTAGCCCCTGACCAGGGGCTTCCGTTCGCTATACGTTTCAGAAAAGTGTCAGATGGTTATGGATGAAGGAGAGCCTGACCTAAATCAGATCTAAGAAGGAGACTATAAACCATGCCTGAAGACAACAAAATTGTTCTCGAGCCCGCAGCCCAGAAATTCGCTGATGACAACTCCGAGCCTCCCTTTCTGCCCGACCTGGGGCCTGAGAAAGGCCGCGAAACTGTAAATACAGTCCAATCCAGTGAAATATTCAAGCCCGAAGCGGATATCCAGGATCTGACGGTATCCGGCGGCCCTGGTGGTGAGGTGAAGGTACGCATTGTCCGTCCTATCGGCTCCGCTTCTACTTCTCTTCCGGTCATACTCTATATTCATGGAGCCGGCTGGGTATTCGGCAACAGCCATACGCATGACCGCTTAATCCGCGAGCTGGCCGTCGGTGCCGAAGCTGCCGTCGTTTTCCCGGAGTACAGCCTCTCTCCCGAAGCCAAATATCCTACAGCCATTGAAGAAATCTACGCTGTACTGGAATGGATTGCCCAAGAAAGCTCCACTTACGGGCTGGATGCGTCCAAGCTTAGCGTTGCCGGAGACAGTGTTGGCGGCAATATGACTGCGGCCATCACACTGATGGCCAAGGAACGCAGCGGCCCGGCAATCTCCAAGCAGCTGCTGTTCTATCCGGTAACCGATGCAGCCTTCGATACAGAATCATATCACCTGTTCGCCGAAGGATATTTCCTGCAGCGCACCGGCATGAAATGGTTCTGGGATCAATATACCACTGATCCGGAGGAGCGGGCACAGATTACCGCTTCCCCGCTGCGGGCCAGCCTGGAGCAGCTTAGCGGTCTGCCGGAAGCCTTAATCATCACCGGCGAAGCGGATGTGCTGCGGGATGAGGGCGAAGCCTACGCCGCCAAACTCCGCGAAGCAGGAGTGCCGGTTACGGCAGTGCGGTTCCAGGGCATCATCCACGACTTCGTGATGCTTAACGCCCTGGCAGAGACCCATGCCAAAAAAGGGGCCCTGCTGCTGGCAACGGCCTGGCTCAAGCAATAAAGATTACGTTAAAATACGAAATCACATAATGAAAACAGCGGCAGCCATGGATGATATACATCCGGAGCTGCCAAAACAGCGGCAGCCATGGATGATATACATCCGGAGCTGCCGCTGTTTTATTGAATCAGACTGGTTCACGCTGGTCTAATTATGGAGATAAACGCGCTACTTCCGCTGGGAATAGAACTCCGCCGCTTTGACCAGCATGTCCTTCAGTGAGCTGAAGGAGGTAGTTTTCGTGACATGCTCGTTCAGCTGATCCTGCGGCAGCGATTTCAGCTCCTCTGCTGATCCGGCAGAGAATCCCCCGCTTTGCAGAAGCTCCGTCAATGATTCGAACGGTGTGAACTTTTGCAGAAAAGAACCCGACAACAGTTGATCCAGCGGCAGCTTCTCCAGCAATTGATCGACAGGCAGCTGATCTAGCGGAAGCTTTTGCAGCAGCTCACCGACTCCGCCCTCTTTGAATGTATCTACCAGCCCTTGTATTTTATCGCCAAAACCTCCGAAATTGAATCCCATAAAGGCAACCTCCTAATAACTGTAGTTGCTCCTTATTACCCTAAAAACCGCTCAACGAATTACTAAGTTAACATAATGTATATTATGTTACGTTATTGTTATGATTGTAGTTATGATTGTAGTTATCGTTGTGGCTGTACCTACGGTTACAATATTGTCTTCCTTATTTTAGCAACCAATCCTTCCTCCCGGCGTCTTACTATTTAGAACAAGACACATCAAGGAGATGACTCAGATGCCGCCAATGAAATCCATCCTCACCAGCATACTCGCCCTTTCCCTGCTCTCATCCGTCACCGCTCTCTCTTCAGCAGACCTTTTGCCGGGTACAGCATACGCTGCTTCCGCGAACAATGCAGTCTCTGCAGTCTCCAAAGATCTGCTGCTGCCCCTGAAGTGGCAAGTAGCCACGGATGGCATGGGCATGTATGACAGCAAGCCGCCTATTATGAACGGAATTCTCTACTACTCAGACATCAACAATACGCTTTACGCCAAAAATATAGCCTCCGGCAAAGTTCAGTGGTCCCATAAACAGGGGGCGCATCCGCAAATCGTCACGAATAACTCCGTATTCTTCATCGACAATCAGGAACAGCTCGTCAAAGTGTCCGCTGCCACCGGAAAGCTGATCTGGAAGGTTAAGGTGTCGGAGCGGCCTATAGAGATTGGGGCACAGGCCCGCCTGATTAACGGAAAAGTCTATTTTGCCAATGAGTACGGCGTTGTCGCGGCCTATAACCCGGTTTCCGGAAAGAAACTATGGGAGAATAAGGATATTCCTATGTATGCGGGGACCATTTATGGAGAATATTCAGGTGTGTTTGTCGTTTCCAGCACGGTCGATAACATCCGTACCCAATTCTACGGCCTTGATCCGGCTACCGGGAAGCGGCTGTGGAGAATTGAGGGTTTATATAGTTATGTGACTTATCAGAATGGACAACTATTACTCCGTGAGCAAGCAAAAACTGCGGCGGGGAATACGGCAATGGCCGTGCCGGGTTACCAGCTGACTCTGGTACAGCTGAATCCCGCTACAGGCAAGATTTCCGGCCGGGAAAACTATAATCCGCTGGACGACATCTCCAGATTGGGGAGCTTCGCAACCTCCATCCAGAACTCTTATGTTTATACAGTAGACGGGAATCTCGACCAGGATGAATATACTCTGACGCGCTTTAAACGTAGAGCGGATACCGATACAGCCCCGACAAGCTATGCTAACTTCGGCAACTGGCTGGCCGGTCCGGCGGACGGAATGGCCTTCTTCCAGCATGAGACACAGATTAGCGGAATCAATCTTGCAAACGGTAAAGTTGTTGCGTTCGATCATCCGGCAGACAAGGTGGAGCACCTGCAGCACATTGGCAAGGCAGTATTCGCCATTTACAAGAATGGCTATATCTCGATTAACCATTCCGATACCGGCGCATTGCTGGGGATGATCAACAGCGCCGCAAAGTATCCATACTTCGGCAATATAACCATCGATCATGGAACCGCGCTGATTCCTACTGAACACCATATATTAGCCGTTGCCCTGCCAAAAGAATATCAGTAACATACACAAAGTTTAAACGTTCGTACGCAGAAACTCCCCTATCCTCCGGGCGGCTTCCAGAAGCCGCTCTTCATCCTCAACCAGCGCTATTCTGACGAACCCCTCTCCCTGGCTACCCCCCTACCCCCCGGGCGGCTTCCAGAAGCCGCTCTTCATCCTCAACCAGCGCTATTCTGACGAACCCCTCTCCCTGGCTCCCAAAAGCACTTCCGGGAATCACCGCTACCCCGGTCTTCAGCAGCAGTTCATGGGCGAAGCTCTGTGATCTTCCGGCTTCACCGTTCACCCCATAGTTCTCCGGCAGCCTCGCCCAGATAAACATCGTTGCTTCCGGCAATGGCACCATCCATCCTTCATATGCCAAGGCTTCCACAAAAACATTCCTGCGGCGCTCATACAGCGCAGCCACTCCCTGCTCCGGTCCGGAATTCATTGCCTGTTCCAGCGCTACGACTGCAGCTTCCTGGATGGGGTTGAAGACACCGTAATCCACATTGCTCTTCAGCTCCCGCAGCGCTCCGACGGCCTGAGCATTGCCCGTCATGAAGCCGATGCGGCAGCCGGCCATATTGAAGCTTTTGGAGAAGGAATGAAATTCAACGGCCGTATCCAGCGCTCCAGGGACCTGAAGGATACTGATCGGCCGGTAGCCATTGAAGCCCATCTCCGAATAGGCCAGATCATGTATGATCAGCACATCCCATTTATGGGCAAGCTCCACTAACCGCTCCATATAAGCCAGATCTACCGTAACGGAAATAGGATTGCCGGGAAAGCTGAGTAATATAAATACCGCTTCACACCATACCTCATCAGGAATACTCTCCAGGTCGGGACGGAATGCATTCTCTTCCAGCAGCGGCAGCGGCCAGGCTCTAACACCGGCTATAGCCAGTGATCCTGAATAGATCGGATAGCCGGGGTCCGGCACAATCGCCAGATCCCCAGGATTGCAGACCGCGAGTGCGAGATGTGCCAGTCCGTCCTGCGAACCCATCAGGGATACGATTTCTTCATTCGGATCAACTTCAGCATCGAAACGCCATTTCATCCAGTTGGCCGCCTGCTTACGGAATGCTTCACTTCCTTTGGAAGCCGGATAAGAATAACTGTCCTCCCGCTGCACCGCTTCACTTAAGGCTTGACGGATCTCAGGTAGAGGCGCACGGTCCGGACTGCCAATTCCGAGATCAATGACCTCCAGTCCAGACTTTCGCGCTTCCGCCTTCCAATCGGCCACCTCCGCAAAAATCGACGACCCCAGATGAGACAGCTTGTCCGATCTCCATTTATGTTTCGGGCTGCTATGTACCAATACAATACCTCCAGCATTTGTTTTCCAATTATTATAGCATGCGTTCAGAGCGCAGAAACCATGAAAGCATAAGCAAATTTCACGAATGGGATTATATTACATTAATATATTATTATTCTACTAAATTAACTCTATTTGAGCTGATCACTAGTGCCTGAATTCATATAAAAGTCTCTCAGAACTGAAACAGCGTATAATTTATGTTATACGCTGTTTTTTCGGGGCATATTTCAGCCAATTTAGCCCCTTTTTCAACGGACGTCTCTTCCCTTCAAATGATTTCAGCTCCGGCAGAACCGTAGGTTCCCTCTGGGCATAGGATAGGGGTATACATTACAAAGGTGGGACGTATCATGGCCAAAAACAAGCGCGGCAAAGCACTCTGGCGCACCCCTTCCAGAGCAAGAGGTACCTGCCCGATCTGCGGGAGCACCCGTATCAAGCTGTTGTACTTCGGCAAAAGTCCGGCGGGCGATAAGCTCACCGTCTGCAAGAAATGTGACGGAAAGCAGCAGGCGGCGGTCTGAGCTAATCCCAGCTTCGCCTGCACAAAGAAACGGCTTGCTTGTCCCCTAGGGGCAGCAGCCGTTTCTCAAGTTAACCCTCTCTCCTGTTCCAGCTTATGAGACTTATTGCAGATCATGCTGCGGCACCCAGTTCTGAATGCCGTTATCTTCGAGTATGCCGAGCGTCACATCGGAGATATGCGGGTCTGCAAGCAGTCTGTCCCTCACTTTGAACTTAATGTCATCGGCATCGGCGAGCGTCAATCCCCGTTTCAGCTCAATGAGTCCTTCTACGTGGTAATAACGTCCCTCCTGCAGAATCCGCATCTGATAAATATCCGTCACCCACGGGTCATCAAAAATAATCTTCGCCACCCGCTCCTCAATCTCCGGCGGTGCAGCCACGCCGATCAACCCGACCATGTTGTCGTAGCCGACACGGAAGGCCACCCCGATCATCATGAACGCAATCAGAATACTGCTCATACCATCCAGCAGCTTGAAATTGGTAAAAGCAGTAACCAGAATAGCAATCATGGCGAGCAGCCCTCCGCTGGTTGCAACCAGATCCTCATAGTAGACAAGCCGGGTAGGCGGGGCGGCTCTTTTCACATTTTTGAGGGAAGCCGTGAACTTGCCCAGCCCTTTAGCCTCAACCCGTGATTCATGCAGCACCTCGTTCATCGCCTTAACCCAGACGAACCCGTCTGCCGCGATCGACAGCACAAGTACGAGCACATTGATCCAGTAGCCTTGCGAGTCCGTAGCCGGATGCTTCAGCAGATGGAAGCCTTCATGCATTGTCTCGTACGCCATGATGGTCACGACAATTACGGCCACCATGCAGAACAGATTAATCACCCGTCCGAATCCGTCCGGGAAGCGGCGTGTCGGTCTTTTCTCAGCCAGCACACTGCCTGTAAATACAAACATCTGATTCACAGCGTCGGCAATCGAATGCATCATTGTGGCAAACATTGAACCGCTGCCTGTCAGTGCAAAAGCGATTCCCTTAACGATGGCAATACCTGTATTGCCGATAGCAGCCGAGCCTGAGGATTTATTGCCCTTCTTGATTAAGCTTCTTATGCTTTCGTTTGTCTGCTCCATTATCCGGCAGCCTCCTTAAGCTCATATACCGAAATCCGGCAAACGCCTCCGCAGCTGATTTCGTACGGCTCCCGCCGTGGTCTATGTATCTATTTACCCCATGCGGCAATTTTCTATCAGCTGCGGTGAGTTGGAGGTTGAATTACTGGAATCCCGATTTAACCCATAGCTTCGAAATATCCAGAAATCCGAAAGAGCCGGTCTGCAGTCCGAACAGGTTTTGGCTAAGCTGCGCTTTTTTGTTCATATGGCAGCCATAGAGCACCCAGCAGTTGTCGCGCAATTGGTCTTCCGCCAGATCCAGCAGCTCCGCCCGCTTTTCAGCAGGCAGTCGGGAGAAATGCTCCAGTACCCGCTGCAGCGCCAGTTTCTGACGATCCAGCAGCAGATCATGCAGATAGTTCGACTCATTGCGGAAATAATTGATCATCCCCCACTGCCAGTCATCCTCCAGCACCTCTTCGGCAATCAGCAAGTCAGCATAGCCCATGATATCTGCGAGATCGTATTCGGTCAAAGGATGCAGCTGGAGCTTAAGTCCGATCCTCCCGCCGCGTTCCTGCAGCCATAAAGCCTCCTCCTGATCCTCCTTCCGGCTCCGGTAGGCAATCGTCAGCACTTCTCCCCCATAGCCGCCAGCCTGAAGCAGCGCTTTTGCTTCCTCAAGCAATGGCTCTCTGAACTCCTGCTGATTACTCTTCCAGGGTAAAAAGCTGTCCGCCGGCATAATCCGGTTGCCCCCGAGCTCCCGGATCATGGCCGGCTGATTGTACAATATCCGTAACGCTTGCCGTACAGCCTGCTGATGGTGAAGTCCTTCTCTTCTAAAATTAAACAGGATATAGCGGCAGCCCAAGGCCGGGTAATCAATGCTATGACCCTGCTCTTCCCCGGCAGGAAGCGGGTTGTGCCCGGCATCCGTAAGCTGATACTGGCGGACACTCGATCCCAAATGCGGTAAATACCAGATTTCTACCCGGTCCAGCAGTGGGCGGATTCCGTAATAGAGGTCATATGCGCCTAGCACCAGTACATCCTCATTCAGATCCAGTACCTGATATGGCCCCGTCCCTACCGGATTAGCGGCGAAATCCACATCATAAGGCAGAATAGACATATAGATTGAACTGAACAGATGCAGAAAAAAGGTATTGGGCTGCACGAGGTCAAACCGGATACGATAATCACTTTCCAGCTCGACATGACAGATATCCTTAAAATGGCTGATCGCCGGACTATTCAGATCGGTCAGACGCTGCAAGGTCTCTTTGACATCCCGTGAAGTCATCCCCCGTCCGTGGTGAAACCTTACCCCCTTACGCAAATAGAACAGGTAACTTGTACTGTCCGGATTGGCCTCCCAAGTATGCGCCAGCCCAGGCAGAAAGCTGCCATTCTCTGCATCATAGGTAATTAATGTACTGCAAATATGCCCCAGCAAATAGGTTTCAAAAGCTGTGTACACCATCGCCGGGTCCAGCTTCTCCATCGGGCGGTTACGGGAAATCCGCAGCACCTCCTGCCCGGATGTGGAGTCCGGCTCACTCCAGAAGCCCATTTGTTTGTCGAGTACTGCCAGCAGGCGTTCCTTAAGCGGCTCGTTCACCTGATATTGGCTAATTAACTCGATCGCCGGTTTAATCCGGCCTTTATGGACCATGTCCTGAAACTTCTCCTCCAGCACCTCGTCCACACTGCGCAGGAACGTCAGCTGCGAATAATTCCCTCTGCCTCTGCCGGGTATCCATGTGATCAATTGCTGTTCCTCGAGCTTCCGCAGAATAAACTTTACATTGCGCGGCGTGCAGCACAGGATGCCGGTTAGTTGCTCAATAGTGACCGGAATGGGCTGCTGTATACTAAAAGACGGGTCTAAAGCCGCGGCCAAACAGAGATAATTCATGCTGCCATTGTCCATATATCCAGACTCCTTTAAAGGTGAAAAGTCACATGAAATCCTTACACTTTTATTTCATCCTTTTATCTATACAATTATACTTAATACAGCATCAAGAAGCATTCGCCAAATTCAATCACCCGATTAGGAGACATCTGATTCTATGAAACAGCATCTGCGGCACATTCATCCTCTGGCTTGGACCATTATCATCGGAACGATGTTTGGCCGGCTGGTCACCTCCATGAGTATCCCTTTTCTATCGATTTACCTGACACAAGTCCTGGGCGCTACTGCCACCCAAACAGGATTTACGGTAGCCGTCAGCTCTCTGGCGGGTGTTCTGATCAGCTTCTACGGCGGTTACATATCTGACGTGATCGGCCGCAAAATCGTTATGCTGGTCTCCGTTTTCGGCTGGGCCTGCGTATTCTTCGGCTTCTCAGCCGCGCAGCATTTATGGGTCTTTTTCCTCGTCAATACGCTAAATGGGCTATGCCGTGCAGTATTCGAACCGACCTCGCGGGCTTTACTCTCGGATATTACACCTCCGGATCACAAGCTGCTGGTCTTCAATCTCCGGTATGCCGCGGTGAATCTGGGTGTAGTCTTCGGGCCGATCATTGGCCTGCAGCTGGGCTCAGCCAAATCCACGTTCCCGTTCCTGATCGCGGGGATCGTCTATATCGCCTATGGACTTGTACTGTTCCTGCAATTCTCTGTACATCGTGCCAGCCTGCCGGTTCATGGCGAAGCCCGGACACCGAAGCTGCTTGAAGCGCTGTCTACCACCGGAAGGGATAAGGTCTTCCTGCCCGTTCTGCTCGGTACGATCTTCTGCGTGCTGGGATATGGGCACTTCAGTTCAACACTGGCGCAATATCTGGCGAACAACCCCCATTTCAGTAATGGCAAACAGCTCTTCTCCTACATGCTCTCTCTGAATGCGGTAACGGTGCTGATTGTGCAGTATCCGATCGTCCGTACAGCCAGCAAATTCCCGCCGGTCATTCCTCTAATCCTGGGTAATAGCTGCGTTGCTCTCAGTCTGCTGCTGTTTGGCATGCCTGGCGGAGTCGCGCTGATTATGTTCAGTGTCGTGCTGTTCACAGTCGGGGAAGTCCTGCTCTTCACGATGATGGATATGCTGATAGACCGGATTGCCCGTCCGGAGTGGAAAGGTACTTATTTCGGCACCATCGGCTTCAATAATCTCGGCAATGTAATGGCGCCTATTCTGGGAGGCCTGCTGCTCGATCAATTCGGTACGGCGAATGGTCCGGCCGTATTCGTGCCGCTGGCTTTGACTACCGCGCTGGGTCTGCCTTTCCTGATTACGGCGCACAGAAGGCTCCGGAGCAGAGAGCTTGCCGAAGCTGGCAATAAGGATAACATAAGTGCCTAAGACATTAATAATCCCCAGACTTGGCTGAGAAGCTTAGGTCTGGGGATTATTTTGACTACCTTGCTCTATAACAATAACATGCTACCATAAATTCACTACCGAACTATTGCTTAACAACCACTCACTCTTAATAAGTTAACATAATATTAATTATGTTACCCTATCTCAACAATATCAATCTCAACAATACATTCTATTCCATGTACGCACCTGACTGCTAATGTACTCCCGAAGCTCTGCCGGTTCCATAATTTCAGCTTGGACGAGCAAGGGCAGCACCTTCTCACACGCAGTCTCATAGTCGTACATATTCGCAGTGATGATCTGGAATTCACCCTCTGGTTCCGTATTCATAACTTCTAACCTCTTATTGATCCCCTGATTATGCACAGGCGTGCGGATGACTACGGGGTAGATTTCCCGTGCTTTGCTGGCATTAATGAAGGCAAGCTCTCCTTCCTTCCAGTATTCCTGCAGGGAGAAGTGTTCAGGGATAGTATAGGTCCCCTCTATTAACGACACCGCGGCAAACCGCTCGCATTTAAACGTACGAACAGCCTCTGCGCCCTCGCAATAAGCGGCCAGATACCATTCGCCTTGCTTGACAACAAGTCCATAGGGATGCAGCTTCCGGCAGGAGAGATCTCCATTCACTTTGCGGTACTTCGTCTCAATTCGTCTGCCTCGCCACACCGCAGTACGCAGCGTCTCCAGATATGGCACTACCGCCCGCTCACTCCACCACGGTGTATCATCGAACAGAAAACGGCTCTGCGCGGCACGGATATCCTCCTGATAAGGAGCGGGCAAGCTTGCTTCGAGCTTCAGCAGAGCATTTTGGAGCAGAAGACCGGTCTCACCCGAACCGCCTGCAGGCATCCCCATCCCTGTCAAAAACAGCTGAACCACCTCTTCGCCATGCAGCCGCCGCAGATTCACCGTATAGCCCTCCATCAATGAAATTCCGCCGTTCGGCCCGGTTGTTGTAACGAGAGGAATGCCCGATTCAGCCAGGACATCAATATCTCTGTAAATGGAGCGGACGGACGTTTCGAGGGCCTCTGCCAGAGCAGCTGCCTTCATCCTACCCCTGGATTCAACCAATAAAAGAATTGCAATCAAGCGGTGCAGCCGCATCCTATCCCTCCAGTTTCTACATTTCAATGACGCATCATTTCACAACTCTATTCTTGCCACTCTGTTGTCAACAATAGGACGTTATGATGAATGTATCAAATCTAAGGAGCTGCTGTAAATGAATATTGGCATATTGGGAACAGGTTTTGGAGCCTATCATGCATCGATCTTGAAGCAACTGGAGTCTACAGACCGTGTGGTCATCTTTGGACGTAATGAAGCCAAGCTGCTGAAGTTACAGGAAGAGCTTGGGGTAGAGATCACGTTGTCTATAGAAGATATAATGTCTGATCCCGGGTTGGATGTAATAGATATCTGTCTGCCTTCTGCGCTTCATAAGACTTATGCTGTGGAGGCGCTGAGACGCGGGAAGCATGTATTTTGCGAAACGCCGGTTGCCCTGGAGCCGGAAGATGCACGGGAGATGCTCTTGGCTGAACAGCATTACGGCCGGAGAATTCTGGTCAATCAATTCATCAAATTCGATTATGCCTATGAGTACTTATATAAGGCAGTTCAAGAGCTTACATACGGCAATTTGCTGCAAGTCACCTTGCGCCGGGAAACGGCACCGCTATGGGGGGACCTGGGCCTCTCCAAGATCGCAGCTAATCTGATGATTCATGATCTGGATTTCATCGAATGGCTGCTGGATTCACCTGCACCTTCTGCGGTCTGGGGTACCTCTGGAGCTAAAGACGGTCAAGCATTGGTGCATGCTTCCTTCCTTCAACCTGAGGTGAGCGCACAGCTGATTGTCTCTTCGCAGATGCCGGAGTCTTATCCTTTTACCGTCGGTTATGAAGCTTATTTCGATCAGGCGAAGCTGGTGTTCCACGAGGTCGGTTATGCGAACGGGGATATAGAGGCCAGTTTAACCGCATATACGTCTATAGGCAAAGAGAAAATTCCATTGACCCCTAACAATCCTTATGAAAAAAGCTTACGCCATGCACTCCAATGTCTGCAGGACGGTACGGACTCCATCCTCTCTCTGCAGCATGCGCTGAGGTCACTGGAAATGGCATCAAAATTGACGGAAGAGATCCGTTAATTAATCGCAATAAATACTGTTGATTTCTGTAGCTGGTTGTGGTATTTCCATCCTTTTTCTATCTGTTTGTGGATAGGTACATATTTAATTTGCAGGCGAGTGAGGTAGCTAAGTGGAGTAATTGGGGAAGTTTTTCCTATTATGAATTTTTCATATGTTGAAATAGTATAATACATAGGGGGACGGTCTGTTATTTTTAGAGATACATACAGATTGTTAGTTAACATAATTATATTTATGTTACCCTAAATAGAGTTGAATGCTATATCTTCCCAAAATCAATGCAGCGGCAGCTCTTTGCACAGGATCAATTTCCTTAGCTGCCGCTCTTTTACAGAAACTTTATCATTTCAGCCCCTGCCGTTGGCTTGCAGCCAATCTAACTCACTGTCATGGCACGCGCGAATCCTTCGAGCTTATTCATCGATAATCCAGCTCCAGCTTCATTCCCTTTCCCCTTGACCATCCGCAGAACCCATTTGTCCAGTGCTGAAATTCTCTCCGGATAAATCTCATCGCCCAGGATTTCCTTGGCAAGTGCCTTCTTGTACAATACCTCCGGATAAGCTTGCTGAAGCTCCTGCTCCGCTTTCTCCCCCGTCATCCCTGCACAGATGAATAACCCGAGCCGCTTACCCGACAGCTCCTGCCCGTATTTGGAAGTGAATGCCGCCATTTCTTTACGGATTTTACCGTAGTAGATGGAACTGCCCAGAATCACCGTGTCATAGGCAGCCAGCGCCGGCACTTTGGCATACTTTAGATTCACAGCCTCAGCCTCTCCAAGCCTCGATTTCAACAGAAATGCCGCTTTCTCGGTACATCCATACTTGCCTGCATATAGAATCAGTGTTCTATTACTCATATTATCCGCCGCTCCTTATCTATGGTAAATGGGTTTGAAGACTATCCCGGTTCCTGTACATTGCTTAATACAAGGTATAAACAAACAATAGCACCTAAATTAAACGCAGGAAACGCTATCAGCTCTACTGTAGATACACTTACTCCCGCCCTCAGCATCCCAATGATCATGGCAGTGATGGAGGTTAGCAGGGCCGCAGCTTTTACTATGACTACAGAAGCAAGCAGATAACCATAAGGCCGTCTGCGAATGAGCAGTACCCCGGTAATTGAAGATAGCGGAACAACAATGGCTAAATCGAGTGCCTGAATCACCAATGTGCTGTAATGCTCCAATCCTTCAGGTGCTGTCCCTTGGCGATAAGAACCAGCGAGCCTGCCCAGCCATAACAACATGATCATTAATGAGGTGAAAAGCAGGAATAAACCTATGCTTTGTGCCGGTAAACTTGGTCTAAAGAAACGCTCTACCTTCTCCTTCTCTAATGACAGCAGAGTCAGAATAAATGCAAATAAGCTGGATGAGAACAATATTACATAGATTAGAAACAGGTTATTGTACATAGACAGGAAGCTGTAGGACGCATAAGTATACGTAAAATATCCCAAGGCTCCAGCTAACAGCAGCCGCCCTCTGACCCGCCCTCTGAAGCTCATAACCAGTGAAACGAGCAGCAAGGGAACCCCCAGTACCAGTGTAACTCCATCCTGGGCTTTGGCCTGGGCAACGACGGAAATTGAATCATTTTTATAGATTCCACTACCATATAATTCGACCTTCTCACCCCGGATTGAGGTAAAGGATTCAGAACTCCCTTTCTCCCCAGGTCCTTGACCTGACAGTAATCCGTACCCCGACGCGGCTATCGCAAGGATAATAATTAATCCCGTTAAAATGCCAACTGATCGTCTATACCCCATCGCCTTCTACCCCTTAGCAAAATAATCGTAAAAACTCATTCCCGACTCCCTGCAATGAGCAGCATTGCCTCGACATGCCGGGTAATCAGCGCTTCCTTCTGCTCCTCCGGCAGATTCTTCTCGACGCTCAGCCTCATGATCAGTCCAAATGCCGCACTCCAGATCACTTGGGCAGTAAGTTCAATTTCCTCCTCTTTGCGGGCTGCCATCCCTCTGAATTGGCGTAGAGTCCTGCAGAGCATGCTGATCGCATTACGCTCCAGTGCAGCCCCTTTATGCAGTACTGCAGTATGGTTAAGTACAGCAGGCGAATCATTTAGCATCACATTCCGGTACTGTGATCCTTCCGCGGTGGTCATCCGGATAAACTGTGACAGCGACTGGCTTAAGTTATCCTCAGCTGATACTTCACTCTGCGCAGTGTCTGATCCGGCTGTTAGTCCGCCCATCAACTCCCTGTACCCCTGCTGAAGAAGCTGCTCCACTATATCCTCCTTTCCCTGAAAATAGTGATAAATGATCCCGGCGGAATACTCCATCCGTTCAGCGATCTTGCGGATAGACAGCTGCTCAATCCCCTTCTCGGCCACTAGTTCACCAGCCGTTGTCAGAATCAAATTACGCATCGCTTCACGTTCCTGCTCTTGTCTCTCTTCTTTGCCCATGATTGTAAGACTCCTTTAACAAGGCGTTATTTAATTTAACACTGTAATGTTTTTTAACACCGTTCAATACAAATTATATGCACCGGGATACCTTAAATGATGTGACTATTTTTACATTTTGAGAAATTCCCCAATTGCACGAGCAGAAAAAGCCCGGGACCAATCCCCGGAGGGCATCCCAAGCTTTGCTTTAAGTTCTCTTTTAAGTTCTCTTTTAAGTTCTCTTTTCACTTCAATTCCGCTTTAGCTGACCAAACGCAGCAGTTAGTTAACATAATAATTATTATGTTAACTAATTGTTGCCGTCTTGCTTTTTTTCTCCCGGAAGATCAATTTAAACAACGGCGGAACCGCAAAAAAAATGAAAAACGTCCGGAATAACTGATAACCCGCCACCGTTGGCAAATCCGCCCCTACCTCATGCGCGATCAGACTCATCTGATCCATCCCTCCGGGAGCAAGACTGAGAAGCGCAGTTGCTGATGATACCGAATCCAGATAAGCGAACAGCAGACTCAGGCCATACGCCCCTGCTATCAGCACTGCCCCGCTGCCTACAGCCAGCGATAGTGTCAGCAGTTTATTGTTCAGCTTACGCGGATCGAGCAGCAGTCCGACATATACCCCAATCATCAGCTGCGCGGCATTGATCAGAACATCCGGAAGCGCGGGCCCCTGAAGACCGCTGATCTGCAGAATAGCCGTAATAATAGCCGGACCGAGGAGATACGCGGTGGGAAATTTAATCTTTTGGCCTACAATTCCGCATACCGTACAAGCAACGCCAAAATAAAAGATATTCGGGAATAGCCCTCCCCACCCGGCCGCAGATTCAACCAGAAGAGATGTACTCTCTCCCCCGCCAGCGTGGCTGGCAAACAAGGGACTGTAGATCAGCAGCGGCACACAGAGAATAATCATCATCAGCCGGACCACCTGAATGACGGTTACAACCGTAAGATTGATATCCTCCGACTCTTCGGCCAGCACCAGCATCTGGGTTAAGCCGCCGGGGATACTTCCCAGCAGGATGGTCTTGTAGTTGGTTCCCGACACCTTAGATACAATCACCGCAATTCCGGCGCAGAACAGCAGCAGAAGCGTAGTCATAAGCAGCATAGAGGGCAGCTGATAAGCTATTTGATTCAGTGCTGAACCGGTCAACGAGAGTCCAATCGTATAGCCGACGATAATCATCCCGGTATTCCGTATTTGTCCGGGCCAGATATATACTTGCTTACGCAGATTGGAACCGGTCAGCACAGTGATCATAGGGCCGAGCAGCCAAGGCAACGGCAGATGCAGCAGCATAAAGATCCCCCCGCCAGCCAAAGCGGTAATCAGGGTAATCAGAACATATAGCGGTTTACGCCGAGTCACAGATAGGGTTGACATCAACAATCCTCTTTTCCAGCCCATTCAGCTTGGTTCATATTGGAGAGTATAGATGTGATTCAGTCCGGCAAGGGTCTCACCGGTAATCACCAGCTCTTCTACATCGTTAACAGGCCGACCTGCAGCCTGCAAGAACTTATCCGCTTTGGCAAAATAAAACCGGCCGAGCAGTCCCAGCGCTTTGGTGCTGTAATGCATAGGAATGGCAACCGCCGGCTGCAGCTGCTTCACCACTTCCGCTGCTCCAGTACCATCCAGCGTCATTCTTCCGCCGACAGGAATCATCAACACATCAACCTCCCCTATCTGCTCCACTTGTTCCGGGGTCAGAATATGGCCGAGGTCACCGGCATGACAAACCCGCAGTCCGTCGACGGTGAAGACAAAGACCGTATTGCTGCCTTTTTTGGCCCCTTCGGCATCATCATGATAAGTGGGCACCCCATGAATCTCCACTCCTTTTACACTGAAATGCCCTGGGTTATTAATTAGTTCGTAGTCGCCTTCAGCGATATGAACCTGATTGTGATCCTTATGATCATGGGTGACTGCCAGTATATCCGCCCTAACCCGGGGCATCCGGTAGCCTAGGAATTTCCCGTACGGATCAATCAGAATTACCGTCCCCTGCTCAGATGTGAGCTGAAATGTGGAGTGTCCAAACCAGTGTATTCTCATTTAATCTCCTCCATAATTGAATAGTGCTATTAAATTGTGCATTTATTTGCACATTTTAAATCAAAAAAAGCATGTGTTTGGAGAACGGCCACGGAATCTCAGCCGTCACTCCACCAAATCAGCAACCGTATAGGATTTCAGCACATGCTCAACCTGGAAACGGATATCCGTCATAATCTGATCGAAGGACTGGCGGACCTTCTGTCCAAACAAATGATTGCCGGTAGTGTCCAGCATGCTGTCCAGCATAGGTACGTCATCATGCATGGACAGATATACCTCTGCCAGGGTAATATCTCCAGGTTGTTTAGCCAGCATATAGCCTCCGCCCCGGCCTTGACGTACCTCAATATAACCGGCTTCAGTAAGCCGGGACAGGATCTTGCGCAGCGCTGTCGGCTCGCAGCGGATCTGTTCAGCAATCTCCCTGCTTGAGTACTGTTCCTTAGATGAAGCGAGCACGACTAACGCCTGCAATCCATAACCAAATCGTTTGAGCTCTGCCATGGGAAGTAGTGACTCCTTCACTGCTACTAATATGTGCAAATCATAGCACACTTAATATCTGCATACAACCTTATTAACCGGCTAATCAATACTAGCTATCTTCCATTCACCTTGCTTGTTTTTGAGCAGAGAGATCTCATTAGCTCCATCAACAATATATCCCTCTGAAGTCATCCGGGTATAGCTGACGATGAAGGCAGCCCGTTTGGCCCCTTCCATAGGAATGCCCCGGACGGTCAATTCGGAGAAATGATAGACATTCTTATTATCCAGAAAAAACTGCAGAGCTTCATTAAGCTGCAGTGAGTACAGAGTAGAGTCGAATTTCTCCTTATCCCCTGCCGCCCAGGCTTCAAGACAGTCCATCGTTTCCTGCAGCGCTTGCTTTTTCCCAGGATCACTTCCAACATCCGGCGCTGTTAAGAACACACCTGGAGTGATGGGCGGTTGCTTCTTCATATATTCAACATCTCTAAGCATATCAATGAACACAGGAAGCAAAGTTGTACGTTGTTCATCCTGTATATGGATTTCCGCCCTGTAAGCCTGATCTTTCGCCGTGAATTTGAATGCTTCGGCCGTCTGGCTTCCTTTTACTTTGCTGTCTTCTACTTTGCTTCCGAGGTATTCCTTATATTTCAGCAGCACCAGATCATTGCCTGGCCCAAATTCTCCATCACCAGCTGCCGTATCTGCTCCATCAAGTTTAATTAAAGTAATATAATTCTGTTTATCCGGTGTGCCCCAGGCGGTCCTTCCGTCCTGTTCAAACCGCACCATCGTTTCGGGCATGAACAGCCCCAAAGGCAAAGTCTGATCTGCCGAGAATGAAGCTTGTACAACCTCTCCCTTAATCACATATCCTCTGCCGCTCTCGGTATAATCCAGCACTGCCGGAATCAGCGCGACTGATTTGACCGCAGGCGGTTCTGTTAGGATTACTGCCGGGGTAGCAGGGGCTGGAGAAGGAGTAACGGATACTGCAGCTGTTGCAGCTGTCGTTGCGGACGGCTGTGCCATCCCCCCGGCACCGTACGAATTAATCTCTGCCCCGTTGCCGCAGCCTGTGCTGAGCGCTAATACCATTGTAATGCAGCCCGCTCCGAGTGCACTTTTACACATGGACATTTGTGATCACCTCATTTACCAGACGCTGGAAGCGCCTTAAAGTTGCGCGCCATTCTGGGAATTGTATGTGATGAACCAGTGAATTCATTCATGTTATGGCATTCCGCATTTATTTCTTAATCCTATTAGTATTTAATGTGCTGAAGTATTGGCTGGGATTGCCTTGCCGGGAGTTGAACCTCTCCTGGAACTCCCCTCCTGTATATGAACCGATCACCCGGTGCCAGAAGTTACGCGCAGGCGTATTCGCGCGGATCTGCGAGACCTTCCAGTCGCCGGGGAACATATCGAACAGCCGGTGTGCAGCCCAGGTTCCTACGCCGCTGCGGCGGTATTTCTGCATCACAAAAAACTCCGTCATATAGAACTGTCCCTCCGGATCACGCAGTAGCCGGTCTACAAGCGCAAAGCCGGCGATATTGCCGTCTACCGTGAATAAGTAGGCAAACTTGTTTAGACCGCTGTTCCAGTAGGCCTCCAGCCCGGGATAAGACGGAAACAATCCGTCACGGTCCACCTGCAGCTCCAGGTACCGCGTAAAATCATACAAATAGAACTGCATTAGTCTGCTTATAATCTGCTTCTGCTCTTTAGGAACCAGCTCGATTCCAAGTTCCATCAGGTTCACCTCTGCCGTTTTCGTTTACTTCACATCATATAACTTTGTCACATCAGGAGCAAGGGCACTGCTTTCCCGGTAACAGATTCATGCCATAAAATGCTAAAACATGTTAAGATAGAATGACAACCCTACCGACTTCCGGCAAACTAAAAAGAAGGTGATTCCTATCAGTATTCAAAAAAACACCGACCGGAAAAACCTCGACCAGCGTCTGCCGCAGATGCCCTGGTTCGTGCAGCAGTTCATTGATTACAAACGTCCGGATCTGTCCCCCTCCACTCTGCTGGAGTATATCCGTGATTATGAATCTTTTTTCGGCTGGCTGCGCGGTGAAGGTCTATCCGCAGCTGCGAGCAATACTGAAATTACGCTGCTCGATCTGGAGACCCTGCATATGGACAGCATTGTCGGTTACCGCCTGCATCTGACAACCCGGGCTGAGAGTGCGAATACACGCGTTACCGTGTCCCGCAAGCTGTCTGCATTGCGCTCCCTTTTCCACTACTTAAGCCAGATTGCGGAGGATGAGAACTTTTATCCGCTGCTTAAGCGTAATATTATGGCCAAGGTGGAGATCAAACGCATTCACAAACCGAAGGATACGGCCGCCAAGCTGAAGGGCAAAATTCTGGAGGATGAGGAGCTGCTGGAATTCGTAGGCTATATCTTCGAGGGTTATGGCAAAGATGTAGAAGCCAACAAGCAGGCTTATTATTCTTTTCAGCTGAACCGTGAGCGGGATGCCTGTATTGCCAGTCTGATTTTGAACTCCGGCCTGCGCGTATCCGAGGTAGTCAATCTCAATGTGGATGATCTGGATGTGAACAACAAGCTGCTATATGTCTTCCGTAAGGGTCATAATGACGAAACCTTCAAGACCCCGGTCTATTTCCGCGAGCAGGCCAAGGACGATCTCAGCTTGTACCTCAGCCTCCGCCAGTCCAGATATAAGACTCCGAAACGGGAAAAAGCGCTCTTCATCACCCTGCCAAATGGCAGCACTGAGGGCAAACGGATGACCAAGCGGGCGATTCAAGAAATGATTATCAAATACGCCAAGCGGTTCGGCAAACCTTATCTGACTGTACACAAGCTGCGGCACTCCTTCGCAACCGACTATTATCTGCAAAATGATATTTACAGGACGAAGGAACAGCTCGGACATGCTTCAACTGAAACCACCGAAATCTATGCCCATCTCACGGACAAAACAATGTCAGAAGCTATTGAGCGCCGTCTGGAGAGTGAATCCTCCCAATAGTCTAACATTTGCGAAAAGCTCCGGGCTGAAACTCATTATTTATGTGGAGGTATTATTCCTTTGATTGAAAATTATTTAAATTGGACTGAAACTCAGGACACTGGACTGCTTGAGCTGCATTCTGACTGCCTGAACTGCTTCGGCCTCTGCTGCGCGGCGCTTCCTTTTGCCGCTTCCTCCGACTTCGCAATAGATAAGAATGCCGGACAGCCCTGCCCCAATCTGCGGGAGGACTTCCGCTGCGGAATTCACACGGAACTGCGGGAGAAAGGCTTCCGGGGCTGCACAGTGTATGACTGCTTCGGAGCCGGGCAGAAGGTCTCCAATCTGACCTATGGAGGCCGTGACTGGCGGCAGGCACCTGAAACCGCCGGGCAGATGTTCGAGGTCTTCCCGGTGATGCGCCAGCTTCACGAGCTGTTGTGGTATCTGAGTGAGGCGTCAGCGTTCCCCGGTGCTGATATTATGCATGATTCACTTATGCTGATGATAGAACGGACTTTGAATCTGACTACACTCAGCCCAGAAGAACTCCTGACGCTAGATGTGCCTGTACACCGCGCTGAAGTCAACGAACTGCTGCTGCGCGCCAGCGAATTGGCACGCAATTCCGCCCGGGCGCAGCTGGAACCAGCTCCCAAGCGGCAGAAAAACTACGGCCGCGGGGCTGATCTGATCGGCGCTAAGCTGCGTAAGGCCGATCTCTGCTGTGTCAGCTTACGCGGAGCTTATCTGATCGCCGCTGACCTCAGCGGTGCGGATCTGCGTCACGCCGACCTGATCGGCGCTGACCTCCGCGACACGAATCTGAGCGGCGCCGATCTGAGAGGCAGCCTCTTCCTTACCCAAGCGCAGCTGCAAGCCGCTAAGGGAGATTCGGCTACCAAGCTGCCGGGATCGCTTACGCATCCTGAGCACTGGTCAGCGGACAAAGGGTGAAACTGGGATTCGGATGGCTCTAGAAATTGAAACAGCGGCAGCAAAGGACGATAAAATAAAGTCCTGTACTGTCGCTGTTTCATTAAATATCGTTCTCTGTTAGCTTTACAAACAAGCTTCAAAGATAATGATCGTACCGATTATTGGTTTTTATTTAATGGGATGATCTTCCTCCTGTAAGGTAATATCCCAAGTAACAGGTTTAAAGTGTCCGTTAGGTAATCAATTAAGATTTCTCCGCACGCAGATTAAGCCCCTTAACCATGAGCCAGAGTGGGAGAACAATCTCAAATATTGCCCCTGGAATATACAGAACGGCTCCGGTGTCACGACCGGTGATCGCCAGACAACTGCTTGTTAACAACCCGGTATACCCAATGAAACCGATAACGGACAACACTCGCGGAATCAATTTTGACCGGTAGAGAACATAACATAATAGCAAACTACCTAAACTCAGCGCGATCATTGCCAGTTCAAAGAGTATAAAATGAGCTTCTACCGCTAAATTTGCTATCGACTGGAGGTAAGAACGACCTGAAGCTTCCTCCGATATAAAATCTTTGCTCAACGTAATGAATGAAATTGGACCGGTTAAACTGATAATTAAGATCACAGACTCGATTATCCGGAATCCGAAGTACCCTAACGCAAACGCCTCGTTATATTTTTTTAAAACGGGATATAGCAGCATCGCAATCCCCACAACCGCTATAGCGTTGATCAACTCCAAAAACAATCCCGCGAATAATTTTGTTCGGTCCAAGTATAAACCGGTAAGAAGTTCGGGCTGCATGATAATGGGATTCAGAAACCCGCTCCCAATCATATAGGCCCCCGTCGACACCATAAAGAGTGCCCCTGCTACCCTTGCATTCCTATTCATGCTTATCCCCCTTAACTCGTGTTACAAGGATTATAGCTAAGGGACATTAGAGTCAGTAGACACTTTAGTGTGGTTTATGTGGGTTCGGGAGCAAATTCAACTCATGGGCACATGCGATCGCTTCTGTGCGGCTTTGCACTTGAAGTTTCTCAAAAATCCTGCGGTTATGCCCTTTGACAGTGTCAACAGCCAAAAATAGTTGCGTGCCGATGTCCCGGTTGGAAAGTCCCTTGGCAATAAGCGCCAGCACCTCAAGTTCCCGTTGGCTGAGTGGCTCAATCAGTTCCCTCTTCAGTCCGGGTTGGAGGCCCAGCCGTACACGCTCCAGACCAGCCTGCGCTTCACGAAGAGCCGGAATCGGCAGATCGCCGGCTAGCCGGAGAGCCTCTTCGTAACATTCCCCCGCCAAACCAGGCCGATTATCCGCTTCTTCGATTTGACCCAGGCCGATCAGGGACAGGACAGCCATTGGTTTATGGCCCATCATCTGGCTGTACGAAACAACTTCGTTATAGGCCTTTCGAGCTCCGGCATGGTCCCTCCGCCGTTGGCACGCCACGCCCAGCATCCATGCAGCTGATGTCCTAACAGAGAGATTATCCTGACGGAGATATTCTAAAGCGCGGGTTGAATGGGTGATTACTTGGTCTATCTCTTGGCTTTCATCTAAAAGTGCAGCCTTTACAGGGGCAATCAGCCTGATAAGGTCATCAGTCTTATCGTCATGCTCCGTCATTTGCATAGACGCTTCGGCTGCCTGTAATTTTAGATTGGTCCCATTAGGCTTTACAGCCATCATCAACGAGCCCACTGCAGCCCGAGTTGCGGCAATCAGTCCGATCAAGTCTCTGACGCGGACGTCCTGTATAACGCCTTCCAGCGCTGCCTCCGCTGCCCGCAGCTTGTATTCGACATGCATCGGCTTACCCGTGATCAGCAATACTGAACCGTACATCACCCACAACGCAGGTCTGGCGTCCATTTCCGCGGTAGGCAAGGTCTCCAGCCATTTTAGAGAAATGCCTGCTGCCCCGCGAAGATGCAGTGGCATCCCATTACCTTCGAGTAAGCGTGCAGCGCGTTCAATATCAGCGGACTCTATCGCATGACGAAATGCTTCAATTTCAAAGCCGTTGTTTTCATACCACGTACTTACTCGCTCATGCATTTCTGAAATATCGCTTTCATAGGAACTATCCTGCAACCGTCTCTGCAAGGATTCGGCAAACAAGTGATGGTATCGATACCACTGTCGTTCGTGATCTAAGGGAATGATGAATAAGTTCTGACGATCAAGATCCAATAACTGTTGCTTGCCTGACATCGAGGGATCGAGCAGAATAGCATCGCACAGAGATCCGCATAGGCGGTCGAGGATCGATGTCCGTACCAAAAAGGTCTGAACGGCTTCCGGCTGCCGTTGCAGAACCTCTTCTACCAAGTAATCCAGTACAAAATGATGGCTACCTGCTATAGATTGAATGAACCTGTCGGTACCATGATCACCCTGAATCGAGAGCGCGGCCAACTGCAAACCGGCAATCCAACCCTCTGTACGTGATGCCAACACGTCAATTTTGTCTGCTGGCAGGTTAAGTCCCATGACTCCGTTTAGAAATCCTTCGACCTCTGTAGAGGTGAATCTCAGGTCAGCTGCGCGTAATTCTGTCAACTGGTCTTGAACCCGTAACCGGGACAATGGTATATTCGGAGCCTCACGGGTGATCATTATAAGGTGGATATGTGCTGGAAGATGGTCAAGAAGGAAGGAAACAGCCTCGTCGATGGGCTTCGATTTTGCTGCATGATAATCATCAAAGATTAGCATAAAAGGAGCCAGGGCGGCGGCATCCTTAAGAAGCGCTTCCAGAACCAACTCTGTAGACGGTGGTCCTGGAGATTGAAGCACGGAAAGCGCACCTTCCCCGATCTTCTCTTCAAGAGTCTGCAGGGAGGAGATGAGACAGTTCAGAAAGCGCGTAAGTTCGTCATCTCCCTTCTCAAGCGACAGCCACGCGGCAGGCCGTCCGCAACCTTCGATCCATTCACTAACCAATGTTGTTTTCCCATAACCAGCAGGCGCCGAGATAAGGGTCAATTTGTGATGCATACCATGCTCAAGCTTATTGATTAACCGTTGACGGAGAATGGTATTCGGCCGATGCGACGGAATATTAAATTTGGTGGGTAGAATAGGCGTAGACATAATCATATCTTACCACCGGAAGTTGCCACCATCAATTAGCATGCCACTTGTCCGCCATTCAAAGTTAGTTAATGCCCTCGACAGTCTATTAAATGGGCGTTTCCTTTACCCCTTGTAACCGGTACATGGAAGTAGTATCTGGAGTGGCTTGAGTGAATGGTGATGCTCTATGCAATTTTCGGTTTTCTATTATGAATTTTTCATATGATGATTTATTGGAAATATATCATTGCAGCACTTGGTTGCCGGGTTATCGGTCAACAGCTGGTCGGGTTGCTGACTGGCACCATCTGCATTTTAAATGTTTATAATCCCTAGCGATTTACCATTATATTGTGATTTTTTCACATAATGCAATATTAGTATAAACCCAGACAGCACTTACCTGAGAAACTCCCCCCTAAAAATGCCTGCAGGAAAGGTCATAAGTGCTGCACGAAGGTATTCTTAACTATTCCTGCTAATGACGATGCTCCTGCTTATGGCCGTTTGACGGTAGAATGAAGATATCATTTCCCCACTATTCACCCCCGGATCTCCCCCGGCAGCTTAAGCACGGTTACTTTATCCCCGGAAGTCATCTGCCCGCTATCCGGCGGAATGACGATGAGGCAATCGCTGTCTTTGATCGTAACCATCACGGAGGATTCGTCAACGCCGGCAGGATGAGCATAGAGAACGCCCTCCCGGATCACCAGCCGGGCCCGGACATACCGGGTAAAGGGGTTTACCCGCTTATAATCCACGCCTAGCGCTGCTGTCCATTCCGGCAAAAAGGGCTGCGCCGCCCCTTGCATCAGACCGATGACAGGCCGGGCGAACAGCTGGAACCCTACAAAGCAGGCTCCCGGGTTGCCTGATAAGGCTAGCAGAATGGTCCCTCCACGTACTGCTGCTGTTGTAACGCTGCCCGGTCGCATGGTTACTTTGTTAAACAGCATTTCGCCGCTTTGCTCGCGGATCAGATCACCCATAATGTCATAATCTCCGACGGACACACCGCCGGTAGTAATTACAAGATCATAGCTCTCCAGTGCCATCTGCACCTTACTCCGGGCAAGCTCCAGATCATCAACAATCGCACCAAGCATTACGGGTTCTCCGCCTGCTTCCCGTACAAGCGCCTCCAGCATAGGAGAGTTGCTGTTGCGGATTTTACCCGGAGCCAGCGGCTCGTCCACCTCAAGCAGTTCAGTTCCGGTGGCGAAGATTGCTACCTTAGGTCTGCGATGCACGGGAACATTCGCAACACCCAGCGCAGCCAGTGCAGCGATATCACCGGCACCGATTATTTTCCCCTCAGGCAGCACCAGTTCTCCTGTCCCCAGCTCAAGGCCGCGCGGCGTAATATGAAGTCCCGCCGCTTGCGGCTTGCGAATGCCCACATAAGTAACATCATCTTCCATCCGGCTCTCTGTGGCTTCCAACATAATTACAGTGTCCGCGCCATCCGGAACCTGCGCTCCGGTCATGATCCGCGCAGCAGTCCCCGTCGTAATCTCTCTTGACGCTACTGCGCCGCAGGGAATAACATCGACCACCTCAAGCCACACCACGCTGTTATCGCCAGCCGATGCTGTATCTGCTGCGATAACTGCATAGCCGTCCATACTTGAGCGGTCAAATGCCGGAAAGGGATGTGGTGCATGAACGGACTGGGCCAGATAGCGCCCGCAGCTTTGATTCAAAGGAACCTCTTCATTCATAAGGGGGATTGCATATGCTGTCAGCCGGACCTGAGCCTCTGTCACCTGAAGCGCGGAGCGCTGAAATTTATCATTGGTATATTCCTTGTTATTGTTCTCTGGGTTAGCCATGGAAGTAGTCCATCCTCCTTGTTAAGTTGGCAGTTTCCTGCATCTGCTGAGCTACGCCCATTTTAACATGCGGCACTACAAAGGGAAATTCAGCTCCGGGTTGGCTCACACGCAAAAAGGGACGCACACGGCCTGTAACAGGCGGTGACATCCCTTAATCTCAATACGATTCAGTTGTTAGCAGCACTGTTCTCTTCTGCTCCATGTAAACCTTAAGACGCACGAATCACTCTGACATCAGCCGGAATGACAGTTTCACCTTCATAGAGCATGAACCGGCCATTCTGCCATTCCACGCGCAGCAGCCGCGAATCATCCGACTGGTACTGCCAGACATGCTGCTCTCCGCCATTCATGTAAGGAGTCTGGCCTGTAACTGCTGCATACCCCTCGTATTCCTCCTCCAGATAAAAGGTACAGTCATCCAGCTCCAGGGTAGCCGGTACCTCGGAAGGGCTATCCAGACGCCCGTCGATCGGATGATACAACCTGTATTGCAGCTGCTCCCGTTCTTCAATATACAGATAGGAAATCTGGCTTCCGTCGCGAAGCGTCAATACAGCAGCATTGCGGCCGCTGGTCTTCGTCCGGCCCGTTACTTCGTAAGTTACCAAAGATACTTCGCAAATATCTCCGGGAGACAGGTCAAGCATGCTTTTGGGCGCAGCGGGCGCCTCCGGCTTCGAGAACATATTACCGATTCTTTTCCATAAACCCAAAGCCATCAATCCTCCTAAAAGTTTTGTGAGCATTCACTACATCGATTTCCCTCCGCAAAACTCGCTTCGAAAGCATCCGCTTAGTTCTGTCAGAGTAAGTATGTTATCCACGAATAAATGCAGCAATAATTAGAGCCCCGATTACATGCAAAGAGCCTGCAAGCAGACCGTAGCCGACTTTGCCCAGCTGAGTGCCATGATCGAGATCAAGCTTGCCTACCCTGCCCAGCAGCAGCTCGGCTGATTTTTCCAGAACGAACAACAGTACAAAAGATACAATAGAGACAACCAGCGCTTCCCCAAGCCGGCTAGCCGCAGCAATGGATGACGATAAAATATAGCCCTGAGCCCCCAGCTTCAGCACAAAGCGCGTAGTGACTGCCATATTGCCGGCTTTGAGCTCTTCCAAATCTTCATAACGGGTAAACAGCGAATCCACGAACATCAGCACACACAGCAGTACTGCGCCGCTGACCGTCCACACTACCATGGACACCAGGGTATGGAAATCCATTGCTTTAGCCCCCGCTTGTTCAGATTACCTTCCAGGTAAGACAAAGATAAGGCGAAGGAGAAACCGCTAGTTCTGTCTCCCCTTCGCCTGTGGACAACCGCCTGAACTCCGGCTTATGCCAATATATTATTGTTTGTCGTACTGCTTCATCAGTGCAGCCAGCTCATCCTCAACCGCCTGGTCTTTACCCAGCTTCTCGAATTCATCATCCAGCGATTTGTTGCCGGAGCTCATCTCGTTGCTGGCTTCTGCCTGCGCTTCTGCCTGAAGCATCTTGTCTTCCATCCGTTTGAGACCGGCGGAAGCCGAATCGGAGCTGAACCCGCTCATGGCTTTGTTGATTTCAGTCTGCGCCTTCGCTGCGTTGTAACGGGCAACAAGGGTCTCACGTTTGTTCTTCATCTGTGTAAGCTGCTTGCGCATTTCTTCGAGCTTGCCGCGGAGATTGTCCGCTGAAGCCTTGTTCTGGTCGAAGCTGGTTTTGTACTCTACGAGCTTGGCTTCAGCCGATTTCTTCTCTTCCAGTGCACGGCGGGCCAGATCGGCATTACCGGCTTGGGCGGCAGCGTGTGCCTGCTGGTTACGCTTGTTCACCAGAGCTTCCTGCTCTTCGTACAATTGCTTGAACTTCTTCTCAATGGCAATCTGGGCAGCTACCGCTTTCTCGGCATCTTCCAGATCCTCGGTCATATCACGAATGTATTGATCGGTCATTTTGACCGGGTCTTCCGCTTTATCAATAATCGCATTCACATTGGACATGGTCAGATCACGCAATCTTTTAAATATAGACATGGTTCATTCCTCCAAAATAAAAGTTAGTTGCTCATTTGGTATCTTTTACGCAGGGAGTGCCACTATCGTTTCAAAAATTGTTAAATCTTTTGCAATAAATATTGGTCCACTTTGGCATTCACAATATTTACGACTTCCATAATGCCCTCTTTAGTCAGATTGTCGTAATGAATCCCCATCACAACCGTGACTGTCCGGTTCAGCGCAGCTGCTGCCCGGAGTGCAACGGATTCGCTGATCGTATGCTCCTTATGATGCGGGACCGCCGAAGTCATGACCCTGGCAGTGTCACCGTCCATATAAGCGGTGCTTGCCGCACCGATATGACGGACACCTCCGGTAATCAGCAGCAGCAGGTCACGGCCAACCGTGATTTCAGACAGCTCAATGTCATCAGGATGCGGCTGATGGGATGTCATAACAGAATTCCCCCTACCCATTATATTAACCATGGCAAGTGAAGATCTCTCAGGCTGTGCAAAAAAGTTATGCGAAATCGCAGGATCAGCCTTCCAGCTATACAATACCGCGGATTTCATCAAGTGAGCTGATATTCTCTTCAGCCATAAACTGCTGCAGTTCTTCGACAAGCGTACTGCCGGCCCGTAAATTCATGAAGTTGTACGTTCCCACTTGAATGACGGCTGCACCGGCCATAATGAATTCAATAATATCGGTAGCTGAGGTGATGCCGCCCATCCCGATAACCGGAATGGATACACGTTTGGATACCTGATGCACCATCCGCAAGGCTACAGGCTTAATCGCAGGTCCGGACAGACCGGCATACAGATTATTAAATACACTGCGGCGGCGGCGCACATCAATCTTCATTCCTGAGATCGTATTGATCAGCGAGACGGCATCCGCCCCCTCTGCTTCGCACATCTCAGCCATCTCAGCGATATCCTCGGCGTTCGGCGACAGCTTCACGGCCAGCGGAAGACGGGTTGCTGCTCTAACTGCCCGGACGACCTCAAGCGCTGCCGGAGTCTTCACGCCGAAGGCGATGCCGCCTTCCTTCACATTCGGACAAGAGATGTTCAGCTCGATCATATCCACTGCCGGTTTGCCTGTAAGCAGGCGGGCATCCGCATCGCGCTGGATCAGCTCGGCGCCGAGCACGTAATCAGCCAGTGTGTTGCCGCCCAGATTCACGATACGTGCCGTGTCCAGTGTCTCCCAGTATGGGAGCTCCTTGGCCAGGAAGGCTTCCACTCCCGGATTCTCAAGTCCTACACTGTTCAGCATGCCCGAAGCTGTCTCATACACGCGTACACCGGGATTTCCCGCTTTGGCATGGAGTGTGAGCCCTTTGCCGGAGATTCCGCCAAGCAGGGATACATCATAGAGCTTGCCATATTCACGGCCGAAGCCAAACGTGCCCGAAGCCATAACAATCGGGTTCTTGAAATGAACACCGGCAATATTAGCAGTTGTATTAATCATGGAACAGTACCTCCCCAGCCAGGAAGACGGGGCCGTCCGCGCAGGCCTTCCTTTGTCCATCCTTGCAGGATACACTGCAGACGAGACAGGCACCGATGCCGCAGGCCATTCGGTTCTCCAGCGACAGATATACGTCAGGACGCTTGCCGGCTGTTTCCGCTGCTATGCCTTTGAGCTGTGCCGCCTTCAGCATGGGATGCGGACCGCAGACAAATATATGATCATAGGACGTGAAATCCACGCTGTCCAGAATGTGGCCGCCCACATCGACGGTCAGCTCGGCAGCAAGCGGACGGAAGGCTTCGGTACGGAAAGGTTCCCGGCTGAAGCCGAGGTAGATGTCACTCTCCGGAAGCTCCTGGGCGCAGTAATAGAGCGGAGCAATTCCGATGCCCCCGCCTACTAACGCGACCTTGCCTTCCACACGCGGGAAGCCGGTGCCGAATGGCCCTTCGAGTTCAAGCTTGTCGGCCGGCTTCAGTCCGGCAAGAATCTCCGTGCCTTCCCCTACTACGTGATACAAAAAATCAACACCGCTGTCATTCACCTGATGTATGCTAAGCGGTCTGGACAGCAGCGGATAGGCTCCCCATGCCCGCAGCATGTAGAATTGACCCATCGCACCGCCGTTACCTCCTTCAACCACCAGGTGGTATACTCCGTCTCCCAGCCGCTCGTTACTTATCACCGTCGCCACGTTATCAAGCTCCTTCAAATTTAATCTTATTAACCATGCCTTAGAAGGAGCTTAAAATCTGTGACATACTTCACAATCACAGCCTTCTATTTCTTGTTCCAAATCCCGCGCAGATAAGGTTTAGGCAAATTGGCCTGATGTACCCCTCCGAGCGCTTCTTCCGCATGTAAAGCCCAGTATGGATCACTAAGCATCCCCCGGCCGACAGCCACAAGTTCGGCCCTCGCTTCGGTAATTACGGCCTGGGCCTCCCCGTAGGATTCCAGACGCCCTACAGCTATTACCGGAACCTGCAGTCCGCTGCGTATGTACTCAGCAAGCTCCACCTGATAAGCCGGTCCTGCATTAGGACCTCCATTAGAGCCGATCGGGCCTTCCCCGCCGGATGATACATGGAACATGTCTACTCCTGCAGCTTTGTAGCGGCGGCAGAATTCCAGCGCGTAAGCTTCATTATATCCGCCTTCTACATATTCCTTAGCGGAAACTCTCATTAGAAGCGGCATCTCCGCCGGCAGCACTTCACGCACCGCCTCCACTACCTGCTCACCGAACAGCGCGGGATCGCTGCCGTACTCGTCATCCCTGACATTGGATAGCGGGGAATGGAACTGGTGGATCAGGTACCCGTGGGATCCATGCAGCTCAACGGTATCAAATCCGGCCTCAACCGCCCGGCGCGCAGCATCCCGGTATGCCCTGATCATCTTTGCAATCCCGTCCCGGGTCAGCGCACGGGGCGTTTGGGAATGTGCATCAAACGGGATCGCCGAAGGCGCAACCGGGGGATTGGCATCCACCGCCTTACGGCCGGCATGTCCAAGCTGGATGGCGATTTTGGCACCCTGGGCATGAACAGCCTCTGTTATCCGCTTAAACGCCGCAATCTGCCCGTCCTCCCAGATCCCCGTATCCTGATTGGTAATCCGCCCGTCCGGATGAATCCCGCTCATCTCTACAATAATAAATCCGGTACCGCCGACAGCGCGGCTGACATAATGCACAAAGTGCCAGTCTGTAGGAATGCCATCCTGCTTCTCAACTGCATATTGGCACATCGGCGGCATAACCACGCGGTTCTTCAAAGTGAGGGCCTTCAGTTCATAAGGTGCAAACAAATCTGTCATTCTTGTCTCCATCCTTCCCGTTTCTCTCATCATTTGGCGGGCTTACCCCCGTATTCATTAAGTATACACGTATTTACGGACAGGTTAAATCTTTAGGTGATTCACATGCTGACAGCATAAATTCGCAAAGGCTGGGAATAACAACCCTTGTATTTCAAAATATCCAGCTGTGTGATCAGAGGAGGCGTAACCCATGAAGTTGGCGAGAATCCGCCGCATTTTGCTCCTTATTTTCATAATAATAGTGATCCTGCCCAGCATCTTCCCGATTGCTGTGTCTGCTTCTGCATCCGCTCCAGCCTCCGCCCGGCCGAATGTCTCTATGGAAGAAGATCCTGCTGTTCCGGCCGGTTCCACCGCCTCCCAGTCTTCAGCCCGGCGCCACAAAAGAAATAAAGGACTTTCTCTAAGCCAGCTGCTGCGCAAATATCCGGATACGATCAAGACCCAGGGTCCGCGGCGCAAGATCATTGCCCTGACCTTTGACGATGTGCCTGATCCGCGCTTTACCCCGCAGCTGCTGGATGTTCTCCATAAATATAATGTCAAGGCCACCTTTTTCGTGGTCGGCAGCCGTGCCGAGAAACATCCCGGTCTGGTTGCGCGGATCATCCGGGAAGGCCATGCGATTGGCAACCACTCCTACAATCATCCCGAATTCGGCAAGCTGGGGATGAATGAATTCCGCACCCAGATTATCCGTACCGAGAATATTATCCAGGCTCTTGCGGGTTACAAACCGAGGCTGATCCGTCCCCCGTACGGTGACATCAGTGAGCAGCAGCTGAAATGGGCCAGAGCCCACGGCTACAAGCTGGTGAACTGGAACGTTGACTCCCTGGACTGGAGAGGCTTATCCAAGACCCAGGTACGGAACAATATCCTCTCCAGGGCCGGAAAAGGCGCAATTATACTCCAGCACGGCGGCGGCGGCCGGGGCAGCAATCTGCAGGGTACCATACAGGCGCTTCCGGAAGTCATCAGCATTATGCGCAAACGCGGGTATAGCTTCGTGACTGTTCCGCAAATGTTCGAAGTCAGCAAAAGCAAATGAACCGGCTGATGCACCAGAGCCTGTATATCAAGTAGAAACAGAGGGATAATTTATAGCTTGAAGCCTTTATATATTAAAAAAGGAAACAAAACCTGCCGGAGACGGCCTGGTTTTGTTTCCTTTGGTAAATGGTGCAGCTATACATTTATCGGGTTATTGAATAATATACAACTGTACATATTGATAGCCGAAATCGGCTACAAAGCTCTGGCTGCCGGGAATGAAGATGTCAATCCGGTTGCCCTTGATCGCGCTCCCCATGTCAGTAGCAGTCGCCAGGAATGCCTGCTTCGGGAGACCCGGATGAGAATATCCGGTAACGAGAACCTTGGTACCCAGCGGAATGACACTAGGATCAACTGCAATCGTTCCCAGCTTAAGCGCATTGCCGAAATAATCCACCGCTCCCCATTTTCCATTCTCACTGGCAGCAGAGGAATAAGCCGAAGCCTTTACCTGTATGGATTTGGCATAAGTATAAGCTTTGCCCCATGCTTGAACGGTGTTTGATGCAGGCTCCACACTCAGTGCTGACAAGTCTGCGTTAGTTACAACCGCGGCGGCTGCCGATTCTGTGACTGCTACCGTTTTGGCCTGAACAGTGCCCGGAATGGCAAGCTTAAGACCCGGGTAGATGTTGCTTGCAGAGATCTGCGGATTCGCGCTCATGAGTTCTTCTACGCTGATGTCATAATGATTGGACAGCGTATAAAAGGTAGTTGCTTCTCCAGCGATATGTACGCTGTCAGCTTGAACAGGGGCGGCTTGGAGCAATGTGCCGAGTCCCAGTACAGCAGCCAGGGCTGTGATGGCTCCGAACTTGATTTTCATTAAATAGCCTCCTTCATTAGTGGGCGTCCAGGATATAACGGATACGCTCCGCCAGTGACGCCAAGATAACGCTGGACCTATGTACTTTTTTGTTGCCAGGTCTCTGGAATTGCGGCGCTTTGTAAACTAACAGTTATGAATATATCACAACTTTGTAACCAGTGGCTATGTTTTTGTTACGTTTGGAAATATTTTGCCTATATACAGCGTTTTCATCGGGTTAATTATTACATATTCTTAATATCTAGCATTGGAATTATCGTGGCTTCAGCAATCTTTTTTAAGTTTTCGCGAAAATTTTACACAGTTTTAACATTTCTCCCTTTGGCAAATAGTAGAATGATAGAATACGATAGATAATGTAGAGACTGAAGCATAACTTGGAGGGTCAATGAACGTGAATGCAGAAGAGAAAAAAAACAACCACACCAGTCCCGCAACAGCCTATCTGAACCGCGATTTGAGCTGGATTGAATTCAACCGCCGTGTCCTTGCCGAAGCACAGGATCCGGAGAACCCGCTTATGGAGCGGGCCAAATTCCTGGCGATTGTGTCCAGCAATCTGGATGAATTCATCAGTGTCCGGGTAGCGGGCATTCAGGATCAGATCCGGGCGGGTTATACCAAAAAGGATTTCACCGGCTACACCCCCTCCGGCCTGTACAAGCGTCTGATCAAACGGGTCACCAAAATCATCGCCGACCAATACCGTACCTTCAAGGACATTTCCCGGAGTCTGCACAAGGAAGGGATCGTGTTCGTCGATTACAAGGACCTCACACATGCCCAGGAGCAATCCATTGAGCAATATTACCGTGATATCATCTATCCAGTCTTAACGCCGATGGCCGTGGATCAGAGCCGTCCGTTTCCGCTTGTGCACAGCCAGTTCATCTATCTGGCAGTAGTGCTGACACGCAAGAACAGTCAGGAAGAAGAACCTTATTTCGCAATTCTGCAGATTCCGTCGAATCTGCCGCGCTGTATCCCGCTGCCCCACCGCTCCAACAGCAAGAAACGGCAGTTTGTCTTCATTGAAGATGTGATCCGCCAGCATATCCAGACCTTGTTCAGCGGGTATGATCCTGTGGCTGTCAGTGAATTCCGCCTGACCCGCAATTCCGATCTGACCATTGATGAGGAAGGCGCAGAGGATCTGCTGGAGGAGATTGAGAAGGAGCTGCGCAAACGCCGCCGCGGCGTCCCTGCCCGTCTTGAAGTACAGAAGGGGATTCACCCTTATGCCCTGGAGCAGCTGCAAGCCGAATTCGAGCTTGAAGATTTCGTATTTGAAATTGAAGGACCGCTGGATCTCAGCTTCCTGCGGGGGTTCGCCGGCAGCGTCAAGGGCTTCAGCTACCTGCATCATGCACCGATCGAGCCGCTCTATCCGGCGGAATTCGAGGAGAATGAGGACTTCTTCGAGGTGCTTAGCGAACGTGATGTGCTGGTCTATCATCCGTATGAATCCTTCGATGCCATGACGGACTTCATCATTCAGGCTTCCGAAGATGAGCAGGTTATGGCGATCAAAATGACCCTGTACCGGGTCAGCGGGAACTCGCCGCTGATTACCGCCCTGGCCAATGCCGCCGAATCAGGTAAACAGGTTACGGTAGTTGTGGAGCTGAAAGCCAGATTTGACGAGGAACGCAACATAGCCTGGGCGCGTAAGCTGGAACAGTCGGGCTGCCACGTGGTCTATGGCCTTGTCGGTCTCAAAACCCATGCCAAGGTCACGCTGATAGTCCGCCAGGAAGGCCCTGAGCTGCGCCGTTATGTGCATGTAGGGACAGGTAACTATAATGACAGCACGGCCAAGGCGTATACAGACCTTAGCCTGTTCACCGCCAATCATGAGATTGGCCTGGATGCCTCGGAGCTGTTCAACCAGATGACCGGTTATTCTGCCAACTATAACTGGAACTCCTTCATTGTGGCACCGACCAATATGAGCCTGTCACTCCAGAAGCTGATCCTGCGCGAAGCAGAGCATGCTGCCGCCGGCAGACCTGCACGGATCATCGCCAAGATGAACTCCCTGTCCAATCAGGAGGTCATCGACAACCTGTACAGCGCAGCGCAGGCCGGTGTATCGATTGATTTGATTGTACGCGGTGTCTGCTGTCTGCGTCCGGGCATTGAAGGATTAAGCGAACGGATTACTGTCCGCAGCATTGTTGACCGTTTCCTGGAGCATTCACGCATCTATTATTTCGAGAACGGCGGCAAACCGGAGGTCTATCTGTCCAGTGCGGACTGGATGACCCGGAACCTGACGCGGCGGATTGAACTGATGTGTCCGGTGAAGGACAGCAGCATCCGCAAGCAGATCGTCAAAATACTGGACCTGTCGCTGATGGATAATGTGAAATCCAGCTTCCTGCAGCCTAACGGTTATTACGAACGGGCGGACGACAAAAAGGCCCCATTCCGGAGCCAGTTCGCTGCTATGAATGTTACCCGCTGGAAGGGAGGCCGAGCTTTACCTTCACCGACCAAGCATTCCTGAAGGCTTTGAGCGCATTCTCAATGTCCTCCAGCCCGATAAGAACTTGTCCGCCCTGCAGCTCCAGATCCAGCGTATTGTTATGCAGCCGGGCGTTGACCCCGCTGACAATGCCGATCTCGGTGCTGTCCAGGGCAATGCTTAACTGCACCAGCGTACCCAGCTTATGAATCCACTCTTCGTCGGAAGCCAGCAAAATGTCCTTATGCATCTGGGACAATTTCTGCTTCCGGCTTTTGGTGCTGTAGGAAGCAATGTACGCACTTAGAATCAGCTGCCGGTGGGTCAGGCCGCGGATCGGGGAATTCATCAGCCAGTAGCGGGTATGCCGCTTGGACTGATAATAATTAATGTTGGAGCCGGTACGGTGCAGCATAATCGCCACGTAGATCAGCATCTCATGCTCCTCCCGGTCACCTTCCCTCTCAAAAGCCCCCAGCAGGCCGAGTGCCAGCTTATAGATATGATCCAGATGCCGCTTGGAGGTACGGATATCAAAGCGGATAATGGTATCCAGACTGTACTCCAGCGCGCTGTCACGGACCGGCTGCTCCGGCTTCAGCAGATCATGCAGCATGCCCTCACGCAAGCCTTCCCCGCTGATCACAGCACGGCTGGCCCCGATATAATGGTACACCGTATGGAAAATAACCAGACCGGACACGATGATATCTCCCCGGCTTTTCGATAAACCATCCAGATCCTTGCGCTTCTCATATGGAGTCGCTGGCAGGGTCTCCATGAACTTCTCTATGGTCTCTCCTTCCAGCACGTAGCCATGGGAGTTCGGCAGCGAATAGTCCCGGTTCTTCTGGTCCAGCTTGCCGAGTGAACGCAGCGTCCCGCCGAGTCCATATAACGGAAGCCCGTTGCCCGTAGTGAGCCAATCATGCTCTACCAGCCTGCCGGTAACGTATAGCTGCAGCTTACGGACCTGATCAGCGTTCCAGTTGCCGCCCTGGCTGAACATCAGATTCGTATTGACCGCACCGAACGGGAAAGAGATGCTGTGCTGATAACGCCGTCCGCGGAATAAGGTGACTTCCGTGCTTCCGCCTCCGATGTCAATGACGAACCCGTCCTGAATATCAAAGGCATTGATGACCCCGAGAAATCCGAAATAAGCCTCCTGATGCCCGCTGATCACTTCAATCCGGATGGATGACGCTTCAGACAGATAGCTTATAATCTCGGCGGAGTTGGCTGCGTTGCGGATTGCGGCGGTAGCTCCTGCGCGGATGTTATCCACTTCGAAATCATCACAAATCTCTTTGAACTGGTGGAGGACAGGAATAATCGTATCCATATCCTTCTTCTCCAGTCTGCCTTCCTTGGTAATTTTCTCACTCAGACGGGCAGAGTACTTGCATTCCTTAATGATTTTGTAGCCGCCTGCCTGCGTCGTATCATAAATTACAAGCCGTATGGAGTTGGAACCAATATCAATAATGCCTATCCGGCAAAGATCATCTCTCATCTGTATGTACTCCCTTTCAAGTAGATTGATCATTTGTATACTATATCACCCATTTCACGCTCCGCCAAAATATAATTCCCTCACAAAAACGGCCCCCGTTCCAGTAATTTTATAAAACTTTGCTCAAGAAATCACGGGTACGGGCGTGTTTGGGATTGCCGAACACCTCTGCCGGGGTCCCCTGCTCTACGATAACCCCGCCATCCATGAACAGGATCCGGTCGCCGACTTCACGGGCAAAGCCCATTTCATGCGTCACAATGACCATCGTCATACCGTCTACAGCCAGCTGTTTCATAACCTCCAGTACCTCACCGACCATCTCCGGGTCAAGCGCCGATGTAGGCTCATCGAACAGCATCACATGCGGCTGCATCGCCAGTGCCCGGGCAATCGCGATCCGCTGCTTCTGTCCGCCGGAGAGCTGGGCCGGATACGCATCCCGCTTGTCCTCAAGGCCGACGGTGCGGAGTAGCTCCGTGGCGATTTTTTCTGCTTCGGAAGCTTGCTGTTTCCGTACCTTCAATGGCGCGAGCATAATGTTCTGCAGCACAGACTTATGCGGGAACAGATTGAATTGCTGGAACACCATCCCCATTTTCTCGCGGGTTACGTTGATATCATGCTTTTTGGCTGTAATCGATTGTCCTTCAAACGAAATCTCACCGCCGGTTGGCTGCTCCAGCAGGTTCAGACAGCGCAGGAAGGTGCTTTTGCCCGATCCGCTGGGACCGATCACTACAACAACCTCACCCTTGTGAATATTCAGATCAATCCCCTTGAGGATCTCCAGCTTGCCAAAGCTCTTCTGCAGGTTCTTAACCTCGATCATCCGTATTCAGCCTCCTTTCCAATATACCCAGCAGCTTGGATAACGTGAAGGTCAGCACAAAATACATCAGTGCAATGACGACATACGGAGTTAGCCCCTCATACGTTATCGTTGTAATGGTCTTGGCCTGAAAGAACAAATCTGCAACCCCAATCATGGATACGATGGAAGATTCCTTAATGATTGTAATAAATTCGTTCCCGATGGCAGGCAGCACGTTCTTAATCGCCTGCGGAAGCACGATGTAACGCATCGTCATCCCCTGTTTCATCCCGAGCGAACGTGCCGCCTCTACCTGACCGCGATCAACGCCTTGAATTCCGGCACGGAAAATCTCAGCCAGATAAGCAGAGCTGTTGATGGTTAATGTAATCGCACCCGACTGGATCGGCGTGAATTCCAGTCCCAGCTCTGTCAAGCCATAGTGAATCAGAAACAGCTGCACCAGCATCGGCGTCCCGCGCAGAAACTCCACCCAGGTGGTGGCAATAAAACGCAGAATTCTCCATTTGGACATCCGCAGCAGCGAAACCAAAATCCCCAGTATGAAGCCGAAGAATACGCCCAGCACCGCGAGCAGCAGTGTGTACTTTAGGCCGGATAAGAAAAAATTGCGGTACTCATAAGCCATCTCAAATATATTCATTGCCCTCAAACCCTCCTGTCTTCAAAAAAATAGAAAACAGCGGATCACCGCCATTTTCTGCAAAGTAGAGCATTGTCCCGCAGCAGGCTGCGGGTTGTACTTAATTCATCAGGGCTAACCGTGTAACGGGTTCGCGTTCTATTTGCTCTCAGCAAGCTCGCTTGCTGCCGCTACATACTCATCAATCTTGCCTTCCGAGTTCAGGCGGGTCAATGTCTTATTCACTTGGTCCAGCAACTCTGTGTTACCCTTCTTCACCCCGATTACATAGCCGTCATCTTCCACTTCAGGTTTGGCATCGGTAATTACCAGTCCCTTAACGTTCTTCACAAAGGACTTGGCAACAGGTCCTTCCATAATTGAAGCGTCTACGCGGTTTGATTGCAGCTGCAGGACGATTTCAGAAATTTTACTGAGGGATGTCAGCTGTGCGCCTTCAATGCCCTTGGCGATATCTTCCTGGATCGAACCGGTCTGAATGCCCAGCTTGGCACCCTTCAGCGAGTCCATTGTTGCATATTTGTCCTTATCCGATTCACGCACAACGACAGCCTGTTCGGCTTTGTAGTATATATCGGACAAGCCCACAGCTTCAGCACGTTCCGGTGTCGGACTTAACCCGGAGATTACCATATCGATTCTGCCGCTCGACAATTCATTCAGCAGCGAATCAAACGGCAGATCCTTAATCTCAAGTGTCGCACCCATATCAGCCGCGATATCCTTGGCAATCTCAATATCGAAACCAACGATGGTATCCTGGCCGTCCACCACCTTGTGGAATTCATACGGAGGAAAGTCTGCACTTGTGCCCATAATCAGCTTCTTGGCGGCAGCCCCGGTGTTGGCATTTCCGCTTGCTGCGGTATTATTCTCGTTGTTATTAGAGCCGCATCCGGCCAGTAGTCCAGCTGCCAGCAGCAGTCCCAATGAAAGTTTACCCCATTTGTTCATTTGTCTGTCTCCTCTATTCTCTTTATGTTCATTTCTCTAAGTAGTCCCATTGACCGATTTATTATAAATCACTCCGCATGAATATGCAAAGACAAATTTGTGACAAAGCCTGTTAAATTCATAAATAAATTGCAGGCTGTTGGCCGAGTCTGCTATTCCCCCATTTTGCACATCCTATGAAAAGAGGTATATACTATTTACTATCTCCATTTGCCGCCGGAATAACCGGGCTGGTTCAGATGCCGCTGCAGGCGTTATTTAACGGATAAGGTGAATAGGCAGAAACACACATTAAGTGTATGTCATCGAAGCTGGTTTGGTGCGGTACGATGTAATCTCAAAGGTGCATAGGCTCACAAAACTTAGGCGTATGCTTTCGAAGCGAGTTTTGTACGATGTAATCTCAAGGTGAATAGGCTCACAAAACTTTTAGGAGGTGAAGTCATGCTGCTGGAAGCGATGTACCATGTTCCCCGCGATAAATGGGCTTATGCCTACGATGCCACAACCATACATCTGCGGGTGCGTACCAAACGTGATGATGTGGACTACGTAGTTGCGCTTACTGGCGACAAGTACGATTGGCAGCATACCTCTTACGACATCATAATGGAAAAAGCTGCCTCAGACGATAAATTCGACTACTGGGAAGCGGCTGTCCGTCCCAAATACAAGCGCCTCAGCTATACTTTTCGCGTCAGCAAGGGTTCGGAGACAGTGTATCTGCTCGACAACGGCATCCGGACCGAATGTCCGCAGCCGCCCAACCACTTTTATGAGTTTCCTTATATACACGGGATTGACTTGTTCAAAGTACCCACCTGGGCGAAGGATGCCGTGTTCTATCAGATCATGACCGAGCGGTTCGCAAACGGCAATCCTTTGAATGATCCTGAGGGCACTGAACCGTGGGGCGGCAGACCGAAGCTCGATAATTTCTTTGGCGGTGACCTTCAGGGTGTGCTGGATCATCTGGATGATCTGCAGGAGCTGGGTATTAATGCAGTCTACTTCACGCCGCTGTTCGTCTCCCCTTCCAACCATAAATACGACATCGTGGATTATAAAAAAGTCGACCCGCATTTCGGCGATAATGAGCTGCTGAAGAAGGTCGTAGAAGAATGCCACAAACGGGGCATCCGTGTCATGCTGGACGCCGTGTTCAACCACTGCAGCGACAAATTCCCGCCCTTCCAGGATGTTCTGGAAAAAGGCGAATTCTCCGTTTACCGCGACTGGTTCCATATGAATTCTTTTCCGGCTGAGATTATTGACGGTATCCCCACCTACGATACGTTCGGCTTCTATGGCAATATGCCGAAGTTCAACACCGCCAATCATGAAGTGAAGTCCTACCTGCTGGAAGTTGCAGAGTACTGGATCAAGGAGATCCGTGTAGATGGCTGGCGGCTGGATGTGGCCAATGAGGTCGATCATCACTTCTGGCGTGATTTCCGCAAAGTGGTCAAAGCCGCAAACCCGGATGCCTATATCGTTGGCGAAGTATGGAGTGACTCCTTAACATGGCTGCTCGGAGACCAGTTTGATTCAGTGATGAACTATCCGTTCTCAGGGACGGTGCTGGAATTCTTCAACGGCGGGATGGACGGCATCACCTTCGGCCACCGGATCGGCGGCCTGCTCATGCGTTATCCGCAGCAGACGAACGAGGTTGTCTTCAATCTGCTCGGCAGCCATGACACCCCCCGCCTGCTCACCGTCCTGGGGGAAGATAAGCGCAAACTGAAGCTGACCGTCGTCTTCCTGTTTACGTTCATGGGCACTCCCTGTATCTATTACGGGGACGAAATCGGCCTGACCGGGGGGGAAGATCCGGACTGCCGCAAATGTATGGAATGGGATGAAACGAAGCAGGACCGTGAGCTGTATGACTTCTACCGGATGATGATTGCGCTGCGCAAGGAACATAAGGCGCTCCGCGAAGGCCGCTTCCGGATTCTCCAGGCCTGTGAGAATGACCCGTGCATCGTCTATGAGCGGGCAGATGAGCGAATCCATTTCACCGTCTGGATGAACAATTCACCGCAGCCCCGCACGCTCAGCCACCCGATGGAGACCGATGACTGGCTGGATGCGCTGACGGGAGAAGCTGTTGTTCCGGAGGGCGGAATGATGAATGTAGCCCTTGATCCGTACGGATACCGGATACTGTACCGTAATTTAAGCTGAGGTAACTAACAGATAACTGTAAACAATAAAAGGTGGTGTCCCAGAAGCTGAGAATCGGCTGCCTGGAGCATCACCTTTTTGACTCGGTTAGATAGAGAATCTCACATGGGTGATAGATATTCTGTAGTACACTTATAGCAACAATAATAGGGGGTACATTATGATTGAACGGGAGCAAGTCATTGAAAAGTATTTCCAGTCTTGGATTCATAAAAACAATTCAATATTAAACCAAATTTTCGACCCAAACATCGCCTATACAGAATGTTACGGACCTGAATATCACGGATTATCCACAATAACAAAATGGTTTGACGACTGGAATACACGAGGTACGGTTTTGAGCTGGAAGATCAAACAATTTATTCACCAGGGCAGCATGACTGCAGTGGAATGGTACTTCGAATGCGAGTTTGAATCAGAAGTTGGAGCCTTTGACGGGGTCTCCTTAATTGAATTTAATACAGAGAACCTGATGGTGAATGTAAAAGAGTTCCAATCAAAAACACCACATTATTATCCCTATACATAATTTAAAAAGGCATTCCTCCCATCACCATGATCGGGGAATGCCTTTTCTATACAATAGTTCTTCTACTCCGTAACTTTATCCGAAATCTTGTTATAAATATCAATATACTGCTGCGCGGATACATTCCAGCTGTAATCGCCGGTGAAGGCATTCTTCGCTACTTTTTTCCAGTGCTCCGGTTTGTGGTAGAACGATACGGCCCGGCGGAGCGTGTACATCATATCATGGGCATTATAGTCCTTGAAGGTGAAGCCGTTGCCCTCTCCGGTCTCCTCGTTGTACGCATGAACGGTATCGTTAAGTCCGCCTGTCTCACGCACTACAGGAATACTGCCATAACGCAGAGCCAGCAGCTGGCTGATGCCGCAAGGCTCGAATTTGGACGGCATCAGGAACAGGTCGCTGGCGGCATATATTTTGCGGGACAAGGCATCATTGAACAGAATCTGTGAAGACAGCTTGGTCGGATAACGCCACTGTGCCTCGCGGAACCAGCGTTCGTAGACCTCATCACCGGTGCCCAGCAGGACAAACTGAATATCGTCATAGTAGAGCAGCTCATCGAGAACCCGGGTCAGCAGATCCAGCCCTTTGGAATCAACGAGACGTGTAACCATAGCTACCATTGGAATATAAGGAGCTACAGGCAAGCCCAGTTCCTGCTGGAGTCCCAGCTTATTCTCGGCTTTCTTGACCAGGTTGGAACGGTAACGGGTGAAAATAGACGGATCGCTGGCCGGATTGTAGCTCTTGGTATCAATCCCGTTGACAATCCCGCTTAGAGCATCTGAACGCGATGTCAGCAGGCCGTCCAGGCCATATCCATAATACGGTGTACGGATTTCATCGGCATAGGTCGGGCTGACCGTGGTGACATGATCACTGTAGACAATTCCGCCCTTCATGTAGTTCACGTTCCCGTAATATTCTACGCCAGGGAAATAGCTGTCGTCGAGACCGAGCAGCTCGCCCAGCACCGAATACGGGAATACCCCCTGGTACAGGAGATTATGTATAGTGAACACTGTACGCATCTCACTGTAGAACGGATTGTGACGATAGTGCGCCTGCAGCAGCAACGGAATTACCGCTGCATGCCAGTCATGGCAATGCAGGACATCAGGCTGGAAGTTAATCGCCGGCAGGCATTCAAGCACAGCGCGGTTATAGAAAGCGAAACGTTCGCCGTCATCCATATACCCATAGATGCCGTCACGTCCGAAGTAATACTCATTATCGATAAAGTATACAGGAACTCCCTCAAAGACAATCCGTTCAATCCCGCAATATTGATTGCGCCAGCCGATCGGCACCTCAAGGACAGCGACTTGCTCCATCTGGGAGGAATACTTCTCTGCGATACCCTTGTATTTGGGCAGAATTACCCGAACATCCACTCCGGCAGCCTTAAGCGCCTTCGGCAGGGCACCGATGACGTCGGCTAACCCGCCTGTTTTGATAAATGGATGGGCTTCAGCTGCGGCAAATAGAACTTTCATCCAGATTTCCCCCTTATAGATATGAATAGTTTATTTAATCGTTTTGCGTCCGGATTTCTTGAGCACCAGGAATCCAAGCGGCGGAAGGGCCAGCTCCAGGCTGTTCAGCTGGTTATGCCATTCCTTCTTCTCACTCTTAACAGGCTCATTATGAATACCAGAACCGCCATACTCGCGGGTCTCCGAGCTGAATATCTCTTCATAGGTCCCCGGACGCGGCACACCGATCCGGTAATTACGCCGTTCCACCGGCTGGAAATTGATAATGATCAGCAAGGTATCCACAGGCCTCTTCCCTCTGCGGATATAGGAGGCAACACTCTGACCGCTGTCATCGGCGTCAATCCATTGATAGCCCTCCATATCATGGTCGAGCTCCCACAGCGCTTTTTCCGTGAGATAGAGCTTATTCAGGGCAGCCGTGTAAGCGAGCATCCGGCGGTGGGCCTCATAATCCAGCAGCAGCCAGTCGAGCTGGTCCTGATCCTTCCATTCGATGAATTGTCCAAACTCACCGCCCATGAACAGCAGCTTTTTGCCCGGATGACTAATCTGGTAACCGAGCAGTGCCCGCAGACCGGCGAACTTCTGCTCATACGAGCCAGGCATTTTGTTCAGCAGCGACTTCTTGCCGTGCACCACTTCGTCATGGGACAGAGGCAGTGTGTAGTTCTCGGCATAGGCATAGACGATCGGGAAGGTCAACAAATTATGATGGTAGGGCCGCGCCCCGAAATCATGTTCTATGTAACCAAGAGTGTCATTCATCCAGCCCATGTTCCATTTGTAATTAAAGCCGAGCCCCCCTTCATGAACAGGTGAGGTTACCCCAGGCCAGGCACTGGATTCTTCAGCCATCATCAGAGCCTTCGGATAATAGCGGAAAATCGCCGTATTCAACTGCTGGATGAACGCGATCGCTTCCAGATTCTCAAGGCCCCCGTGCTTGTTCTTTCTGTACTGATGGTGCTGCTTCTCGAAATCAAGCCGCAGCATACTGGTTACGGCATCCACACGCATGCCGTCAATATGATACATCTCAAACCAAAAAAGCGCATTAGAGATCAGGAACGATATGATCTCCGGTTTGCTGAAATCAAAGGATAGTGTGCCCCAGCCCGGCTTCTCGGCCAGCATCGGATCGGCGTATTCATACAGCGGCGAACCGTCAAACATTCTCAGGCCGTGGGCATCCTTGGCAAAATGGGCCGGAACCCAGTCGAGGATAACCCCAATGCCGGCTTGATGCAGCTGATCAATCAGGTACATCAGATCCTGCGGTTCACCGAAGCGGCTAGTGGCCGCAAAGTAACCGGTTCCCTGATACCCCCAGGACAAATCATACGGGTGCTCAGCAAGCGGCATAAACTCCACATGAGTGTAACTCATCTCCGTCAGATACGGGATCAGCAGGCTGCTCATCTCTCTATAAGTATAGAGTTCTCCATTGTCCTTCTGGCGCCAGGTCCCGAAGTGCATTTCATAAATGTTCATTGGCGCATTATACGGTGCTTTGCTCTTCCGGCGCCACGCGGCGTCGCCCCAGTGGTAACCGTCCAGATTCGCCACAACGGAAGCGGTAGCCGGACGTACCTCAGCTTTGAATGCGTAAGGATCAGCCTTGAGGAAGCTTGTTCCATCTGAACCATGAATCCTGTATTTGTAAAAAGTTCCCGGTTCTATACCCGGAAAAAACCGACTCCAAAATCCTGAATCGGGTATCTTATATAACGAGTCGGAGTCCAATGTTCCATCCCAGCCATTATGATCACCAGCCAGTCCTACATATGCCGCATGAGGAGCCCACACGGTAAAGTGAACGCCGGCTTGCCCTTCTTCCACGGCAATGTGCGCGCCAAGCATCGTATAGCTGCGATAATTCGTGCCCTCATGGAACAGATAAATATCTTCAGATGACGGGAGGTTTACTGTTTTTGGTATTTCGGCCAAATCATCACCACCTTATTATATAGGATGCACCTATTACATTACCCCAATATGTGCCGTTTGAAAATGATTTTGCGGGCAAATTCAATGATTTCTGAATAAAGAAAATTATTGATGTAATTTTTCCTGATGCACAGCAATATAATTCACCTATGTCGTTTCAAGCGCTTGCCGACAGGTTATATTACAAGCATTGACAAAAAAATGGGAGGGATAACAAATGAGTAAAAAAGATTGTATCGCCATGCTCCTGGCTGGCGGGGAAGGCCGCAGATTAGCCCCCTTGACCTCCAGTATGGCTAAGCCTGCAGTCCCTTTCGGAGGACAGTATAGAATCATTGATTTTCCACTCAGCAATTGTGTGAATTCCAAGATCGACACTATTGGAGTACTGACGCAGTACGAAGCCGATTCCTTGCATCAGCATATTGGGGAAGGCGAGCCTTGGGGACTGCACAGCCGCAACGATAAAGGCGTGAAGCTGCTTCCTTCAGGGATTGAAGGAAGAGACTGCTATTCGGGTACAGCCGATGCCATTTATAAGAACATAGAATACATTGACAGCCAGAATCCGGAGCATGTGCTTATCCTGTCTGCAGATCATATCTATCATATGGATTACCGTAAAATGCTGGATTACCATGTAGGCAAAGCAGCCAAAGCCACCATTTCGGTCATGGAAGTGCCGTGGGATGAAGCCAGCCGGTTCGGTGTGATGAATGTTAATGACGATCTCCAGATCTCTGAATTTGCCGAAAAGCCAAAGGTTCCGAAGAGCAACCTCGCTTCTATGGGTATTTATATGTTTGAATGGGAATATCTGAAAGGTTATTTGCTGCGGGATGCCGCTAATTCTGAATCCGGCCATGACTTCGGCAAGGATGTCATTCCGTCCATGCTGGATGCCAACGACCAATTGTTCGCATACCGCTTTGACGGGTATTGGAGAGATGTAGGTACTGTTGACAGCCTCTGGGAGGCGCATATGGATCTGCTGCAGTCCGAGAATGGCTTCAAGCTCGACAACTCCCGCTGGCCGATGTACAGCCGGGCTTATCGTACGAAGCTGGCTGCCTATAAACCACGGGTTCAGGCACCGCCTGCAGATTGCCTGATGCACGAAACCTGCACGTTGGAAGGCAATCTCCAGCGTTCCGTTATTTTCGGCGGTGTAGAGATCGGCAAGCTAAGCAAGATCAAGCAGAGTGTAATTATGCCGGGCGTCCGCATCGGCCGCGGTGTTCTGATTGAGAATGCGATTATCGGTGAGGGAGCAGTCATCAAAGACGGCGCTGTGATTAAAGGCAGCGCGGACAACATCGTGGTTGTCGGCCCGCATGAGATCGTAGCAGCCAAGCCAATCATCCGTACCCAGCCTTCCCGGTTACTTCAGGAGGTCTACGAGAAGACCGGCCGTCTGCGCGCGGAAGGGATGCCTTCATAATCTTTTATCAGCCTTAAGGGCTGCTACATAAAAGGGATACAGCTACGGTCTATCCGACCTTCTGCTGTATCCCTTTTGTAGGTTCTTCCTATTCATTTGCCGGAGGGGCGGGTTGCCCTCCACTCCCTGTCCAATATGCCCATCTCGATGCAATCGGCATAGCGCCCGCCGAATATAGCGGCCTCACGCGAGGTCCCCTCCCGTGTAAATCCGGCTGTCTCGTAGGTTTTCTGAGCCGCCGTGTTGAAATCGAATACTCCAAGGGATATCCGGTGGAGCCGCAGCCCGTCGAAGCCGATACGCAGGACTTCACGAACCATCTGCAGTCCGATTCCCCGCCCTTGGCTCCCGGGGTCGACGACGACCCTGCTTATTCTGGCCGAACCGTTCTCACGGTCGATTCCGGATAAGCTTATATGTCCAACCGTTTGTCCGGTAGCTCTCAGCACCGCACAATAGACCAGCAGACCAGACTCTGCCGGATGATTGGCTCCGTCCAGATAACGCTCAAGCTGCCGGTCATCCAGAGGGTAGGACAACGATGGACCTGCCCACTTCTTCAAATACTCCGGGGAAACACTCCATTCCCTCATTAAAGCGTAATCAGCTTCCCCCATATACCGGAGAATTACGCTGCCCGGATCGCCAGTCTCTGCTTCATACTCATACAGGTTAACCAACCGGCCTGCTCCGACATCCCGGGTACCCATATATTGAAACCCCAGGCTCTGATAGTAACGGTTAAGCTTAATATTATGGGCTACTGTATCCAGTCTGAGACCCGCACAACCCCGTTCCTCCGCTCTTCGTAACGCAAACCGGATCATCTGGCCGCCAAGTCCCATGCCGCGGTGGGATTTGGCTACAGCGAGCCGGTGCAGATAGGCATAGGATTCGTCATTGCGGTCTCCCCAGTACTGGATATCGCTGAACTGCAGAGTGAACATCCCGGCAAGAGCCGCTCCCTCCATGGCCAGATAAACCTCTCTGCTGCTCAAATAATCCTCCACATCGCGGATGCTGAATTGCCCCGGCGTCCACTGGTTGATTCCTTTGCTCTCCATCCAGCCTGCCGCTTCCCGGAGGAGCTTCAGAATATCCGCTGAATGTTCACGTCCGCCGCGGATCATCTCGGGCCTTTGTTCTGAAGAAGATTTCCCTGATTCCTGTGTATTCATGCCTTCTCCTCCTGCACATCATCAAGCGGCAAAATAACGGTAACCTGAGTACCCTTGCCAAGCTCGCTGTCCATTTCCAGCTTGCCGTTATGAAGCTCTACAATCTGCTGGGAGATCGCAAGGCCAAGGCCGGTTCCGCCATTGAGCGCATCGACCTGGAAGAACCGGTCCCGCACTCTGGACAGATGCGCTTCGCTGATGCCGATCCCGCTATCCCTTACGATTACGGCCATCTCTGTATTCGACAGGCGTTCAGCGGACAGGACGATACTGGAATCCTCAGGCGAGAACTTCACAGCATTGTCCACCAGATTGAGGAACACCTGCTTCAGCCGGTTCGCATCGCCTCTTATATAGATAGTCTCTTCGCATTCCAGCAGCAGGTGAATCCGCTTCTTCTCGGCCTTGGCCCAAATATTCAGCAGCGTCTCCTGCAGCAGCACCTTGATATCCACCTGGGTAATCGACAGCTTCATTTCGTTCTGCTGCAGCTTGGAGAAGTCCAGAATCTCTTCCACCAGCCCGATCAGCCGGTCGCTCTCCTTGGAGATGATGCCCATGCCCAGCTTGGTTTCCTCGGGATCGTAGCCGCCTGAGATGAGAGTCTCACTCCAGCCCTTGATGCTGGTCAGCGGTGTCCGCAGCTCATGGGAGATCGAAGAAATGAAATCATCCTTAATCTGATTACTGCGGACAATCTCCTCCGCCATATAATTGAGCGTTGAAGCCAGTTCAGCGATTTCGTACCGGTAATCCCCCTTGATGCGGGTGGTGAACTTCCCCTTGGCCATCTGCGCCGACACAGCCGTGATATTGTTGAGCGGCCGCACAATGGAATTCGCGAGACCAAAGCTGAACAAGACCACGATCGACATAACCGCCGCCCCGATGCCAATGGAGAGCAGCGTCAGATTAAGCAGATCCTTGTTGACCCCCTCCATGGAAGTCAGGTAACGCAAGATGTAAGTTTCATGCGAGTTGATCTGCACCATCTTGGAGACGGCCATTACACTCTCATTCGTCCCGGCCTGCCGGCCCACCCAGCGCCCGACACTACCGCCCACAGCCTCGGGAACATCACTGGTGGTGATGGTCCGGTCCGGCTGAAATCCGGTGGAACTGGTAATGATATCTCCGTTCAATGTCAGAACTTCTAGTTCGGTATACTCCAGGTTGAAGAAGTCGAGCAGGTTCAGCAGCTGATTCGGCGATCGTTCCGCTGAGAATTCATATTTTACGAAAGTCTCCCCCGCACTGATATGCGTGGTGATTTTGCTGTAGATGCTGTCGTAATAATACGTCCGGATCGCCAGCAGAAAAATAGTCTCCACGAGGAGAAGCGCCACAAAGACTACAAGAATATAGTGCAGTACGATCTGTCTGCGCATCCCCTTCTTAATCATTGTACCTGACCTTTCCATTTGTAGCCGTGCCCCCACACCGTCTGCAGGAATTCAGGCTCTGACGGATTATTTTCGATTTTCTGGCGCAAGCGGCGTATATTCACGTCAACGATTTTGGGATCGCCCATGTACTCCTTGCCCCACACGTGATCGAGCAGGGAGTCGCGGCTGAGCGGCGTATTCTCCTTCTCAAGGAAGAATTGCACCAGCGAAAATTCAGTAGGTGTAAGCTCAATCGCTTCACCGCTCTTCTTGAACTGCTTCGAGATCAGATCCAGCGTAAACGGACCCGAGTGAAATGAGACTTTGGCCGACTGCTCACGGTGAACATTGACCCGGCGCAGCAGGGACTGGATACGGGCAATCAGCTCTGTTGGACTAAACGGCTTGCTGACATGATCATCTGCACCCACAGACAGTGCGTATACCTTATCCTGCTCCTGAACTTTGGCTGTCAGAAAAATAATGCCGAGCCGCTCGTTAGTTTCTCTGATGCGTCTGCAGACCTCAAAGCCGTCGATGCCGGGCACCATGACATCCAGCAGGGCAATATCAATATCCGGAACCGTTGTCAGCTTATGCAGGGCCTCATTGCCGTCAGCGGCTTCGAGCACTTCAAACCCGTTGCGTTTAAGATTGATCACAATAAAACTGCGGATGGATTCTTCATCCTCCAGAATCAGTACTTTACTCATCGATTCCCTTCCTCTCTATAGAAGATTTGACTCTTCCGTTCTCTCCCCCGATGGTGTTTTGCTCCAGTTCCCCGCGGTAGCCGATCATTTTGTCCAGATCACGCCCCAGAAGCTTCCAGCCGGAGTTCTTTACCCTATCCCATTCTGCCGGTGAGAAGAACGATACCTCAGCGACAGTCTCCCCGGTGTCGAGCATAATGAATTTAAGTGATTTGTCCTGAACGGACTTGGTATCCACTGTAATATTCTCATGCCATTCCGGAGAAAAATTAATGGTAAACCGGTCCGAAGGATCATTATACAACTGACTACTAAAGGTCAAGCCGTCTTTTCCGTCCCATTTGTAATAAGAATTGAAATACGGTATAGTCTCAGGGTCGAAATACTCCCAGCCCGAGGGGGGCTCCAGCATTCCGATCTCAATAATTCCATCCAGGTCAATATCCTCACTGACAATTTTACGGTCCTTGAAGGTCCGTACATCCCCCGGAATGGCTACGCGCAGCTTGTTATTCTCCATAACAACAATTGTTGTATAGGCAGAGCGCGAATCCACAGCAGAATCCAGAACTATCCCTTCTTTGTTCTCCGCCACTTTTCCTGAGACAATATTGTAATAATTATCGAAATAGGGGTCCAGATTATCCAATTCGTCAAGCACCTTGAAGCTGTCGTTATATTGATAGGTAGTTATTGTGGCGAATTCATTGCGCTTGAAATACACGACTGTAATGTCGGCAATCCCGTCCTCATTCAAATCATCCAGTATATATTTGGTGTAAGGCTTCGTCAGAATTTCTTCCAGCTCTCCGCCGGAATAACTGTAGACCACCATGCCCTTTTCTTCCCCGCGCGAATAGCCGGTAACAATATCAAGCTTCCCGTCACCCGTCACATCCCTAAGATCAACCGAATCCAGCATCGTTCCGTCACCGTCAAAAACAAGCTTCTTGACCCAGGTGTCCTCATGCTTCTCCAGAATCATCCCGTGGATCACTACAGCTTCATTCTTCGTCTGGTAGAAGACCAGAGTCTCCATAATCCCATCCTTGTCCAGATCCTCGGTAAAAATAGAACTGTCATCATCATTGGCCGGACGGATCAGCGTTGCATCGAGCGGCTTCAGTGAGGAATTAATCGCTGTCATCAGCGAAGCTTTGTCAGCGGACAGCTGCGGCACTTTCATCTGGGAAACAGGATCGCTGATGAAGGTACAGCCGGACATTACAAACAGGGACAAAGAGGCTGCTGTAAGCCTTCCGAGTAACCGTTTATTCAACTTCATCACTCTCTCCTTATTGCACGCCTTGCCGCTTCACAGATGCAGCCGCTCCTGTGAGGTCAGCCGGCGCCCCTTCACATCATGTTTGATTCTTCCGTCTTCCAGTACCCATAACCGGCTGGCGAAACGTTCCGCCAGTTCAATCGGCAGTACGGTAATCACGGTAAGTCCGGTTTCCTTGCACAGCTTACGGAGCGTTTCAAGCACATTCTCCGCAGTCTTGGGGTCCAGGCCGGTAACAGGTTCATCGGCAAGTATAACCTTAGCACCGTGAACCAATGCGCGGGCGATGGCCACACGCTGACGTTCACCGCCGCTGAGGTGGCTCGTCTTCATCTTTGCTTTGTCCAGCAGACCCAGCAGATCAAGCTGGTCCATCGCTCCCATATAATCATCAGAGCGGACCATTCCTGTAGCCATCCGCCACAGAGGTGTCTGTGAGGCTTGTCCGATCAGCACGTTCTTCAGTGCCGTACGGTTCGGATTCAGCTCCGCATTTTGCTCCAGATAGGCCCATTCGCGGCGGATTTTGCGTTTGCCGGCAAAAGGGCTCTTCATGATATCCCTGCCGTCCACCCGGAAATTCCCTCTATCCCATTTCTCGCGCAGAGCCAGGCATTTCAGAAGTGTCGATTTCCCGCTTCCGCTGGCTCCCAGAATAACCACAAATTCACCCGGCTCTAATTGAAATCCGATATCCTGCAGAACCGGTGCTTTATCTTCCCCGACCGCTTTGGCCAAATGTTCAACTGTAATCATAGTTCAGCCTCTCCTGTCTTCAACTCTACTCTATAGTGTACTCTGAAAGCGGGATCAAATTCCATGCGAGCATTCGTTCTTATCTTACCTCAAATTATCTTCCGTGGCGAGAATAATAAGCCTGTCAGTCCGAACAGAATATATAAACCACCCATTACTGCAAATACACTGCCACCCCAGCCGAATTGCAGCAGCAGCCCGCCGACACCGGGTCCGGCGATACTTCCGAGGCTATAATGGAAGGAAGACACAACATTCGCTGCCGGAAGCAGATGGCGCGGCAGGATATCTGCGGCATAGCTTAGGCCAAGGGAGAAGAAGGAGCCTACCAGGCCTCCGGCAATCATCAGGAGCAGCAGATTCAGCAGAAAATGCTCTCCGGCCAGCGGAAGCAGTGTGAAGGCAAGACCTCCGCCTACTCCTGAAGCAATCAGGATGGCTCTGCGGCCATAGCGGTCGCTCCATATGCCAAGCGGCAGCTGCAGCAGCAGGCCGCCAATGCCGGCAAACGGCAGTAGGGTCGCGATCTGATCTGTACTGAAGCCGATCCGCAGTCCGTATACAGGGAAGTTACTGTTCAGGCTCGCTTCCATATAACCGTACAGCAGTGCCGGGATCAGAGCGTACCAAGCCAGCCTGTAGCTTCGTCCGAACCGTCTGGCCTGCCCTTCACTATGGTCTATCGGGTCGGGTCGGGAATCCGGCAGTTTGACCGCAACGAGCAGCAGTACAAGCACAAACAGTCCTGCAGTAATCAGAAACGGCGCGGACGGTCCGAAGCGCAGCAGGATGATGCCCAGCGGTCCCAGGCTGAAGCCCAGTCCGTAGGACATTCCATACAGGGACAGATTGCGTCCGCGGTGCTCGGCGGGTGACATCAGCAGCACCCATAGCTGAGCGGCGTAGTTAATGGCTGAATCGCCTATGCCTACAAGCAGCCGGAGCACGAACCAGACTTTGACTCCGGGAAGCAGCGGGAACAGGAGCAGTGTCACCAGCACCAGACTGAGGCCTGCGGCAATGAGCTTCTTGAAGCCGATTGCGCCAAGTACCCGCTCTGCAATCAGGGTCATTGCGAAGGACCCTACGTATAGCGCTGCGGCATTTAATCCGTTCAGTGAGGAGGATACACCCTTTTGCTCCAGCAGAATGGATAATACCGGCAGCAGCATCCCCTGGCTAAGTCCTGCCAATATAATTACGGTAATCAAAATCATATAATTCATTTTGCTGCTGTGCTCAAGCGGTATAGATTTGGAATCTGACACGAATAAATCCTCCTATGTAATTCAGCGGTGATCAAAACTGCCGTCAGAGCGGCAAACACCGAACATTATAGTGGACAACCTTCTTCAAAACAAGAGATAATATATAGAAGTGACGGATTTTCTGGAGGTGACCCGGCTTGATGAAGTATGAACTCGAAATTGATGTTTCACCCGTATATGAACTGCTGGACAGTTTTATGCTATATGTGACGAAGAAATGGATTTCCAATCTGGAGATCGGCACCGATTGGGTCCGGGATGTAGACGGCCGGTTCCCGCCTATGCAGCTGGCCGCGCTGAAGCAGGCTGCCGAGTGGCCTTTTGACGACTATGATGTGCTCTATGCCTGGGCTTACAGCCGGGGGGAAGCTTCCAAAGTACTGCAGTTCCTGGATGAGCTTGAAGCCTCTACCGTTGAGGATTGCCTGGTGCGGACCGCCCCCTTCTTCCACAACTTCACACTTGAGGAATGTGCCCGGATCAAGAACGGCTATACCCCGCTGCTGCGGATGTGGTATGAGCATTATTTCCGTCATGTGGAACACACGATCCTGCCTCTCCTGATTGAAGACGCATCCGAGAAAAAAATGCTTGAGAGCAAAATGGACATGGTGCCGCTGATCGAATATGCCTCGGGCGGCGTTGTTATTGAAGATATTCCTGAGCTGAAGACCATTGTGCTGCTTCCTACGGTACATAACCGGCCGATCAATACTTATTGCTTCTATAAGAATCTGATGCTTGTACAATATCCGGTCGATGTACCCTCCGAGAATGAAGAGGAGCCGCCTACAGTGCTGCTCCGGTTAACCCAGGCCCTCTCCGATCCGACCCGGCTGAGACTGCTCCGCTTTGTGGCGGGTGAGCCCAAGACCCTTTGGGAAATGCAATCCGAGCTGAACCAGTCGCGGGAGATGCTGATGCATCATCTGCTCAGTCTGCGGGTCGCCGGACTGCTGCGCGTACATCTGCGCGGTGAAGGCACTGAACGCTACAGCATACGGCCGGATGGCGCAGCTGAACTTCAGATGTTTCTGGAGTCCTATATTCGTATATAATAATTGTACATTTACAGCAGAGGCGTATTTACTTACACAACCAAGCGGGATGCTTCCGGAGCAAGTTTTGTTCGAAGCCACATCATAGAAGGATTCCTCACAAAACATATAGGAGTGAGCAGTATGAAATATTTGACACAACAAGTAATCTTCGATCTGGACGACACCCTGGTGCACTGCAACAAATATTTTGACCTCATTCTAGGCCGGTATTTCGAGCTTATGTCGGACTGGTTCAGTGATTACGGACCAACCATGAGCGAGTTCCGCAACAAGCAGGTTGAAATCGATGTGGAAACAGTCAGCACCAGCGGACTGGCCAGCGATAATTTCCCAAAATCCCTGATTGCCACATACCGTTATTTCGCCGCCAAATTTAACCGCAAAACCGATCCGTTCGAGGAGCAGCAGCTGATGAAGCTCGGCCTAAGCGTATATGATCAGGAGGTAGAAGCCTACCCGGGTATGGTAGAAACTCTCGATACCTTGAAGCAGGATGGTCATTCCCTGTACCTCTACACTGGCGGAGATGATTCGATCCAGCAGCGCAAAATCGCCCAAATGAAGCTGGACGCCTACTTCGATGACCGGATCTACATCCGCCAGCACAAGAATGTGGAGGCGCTTGAGAATATCCTGACGACTTACAATTTCGACCGCAAAATAACCTGGATGATCGGCAACTCCCTGCGGACGGACGTGCTTCCCGCGCTGACTGCCGGAATCAACAGCATCTATCTGAAGCAGCAGAATGAGTGGCTCTACAACCTGATTGAGCTTCAGCGTGAAATGCAGCAGTCGGTCATGACCATTTCAGCAATTCATGAGGTACCGCCGGTAATCCGTTCGGCTGCCCTGCGCAAGCATCACGGGTGACTGGTGTTACAAATGACATATGCAGCCTGCTGCGGGTATGATTATACTATTTGAGTAGATTTTCATCCCGCGCAGGAGGTAGGCAATGAACAAACCTATGAAATCTAAGAATTCCAAGAATTCCACGGGTAACAAACGTCTGCTCCCCATGTTGCTTGCAGTCATTGTGGTTCTTCTGGTGGTTTTACTGTTCTTCATCACTACAGGCAGCAAATCATCCGGTTCAGCCGAACTAGAGGGCCTGCCCAATTACACAGATGTGAAGGGAACAATCGTTGTTGACGGGCTGAAATATGAGAAACAGCCTCATCTGGGCAAGGAAGCTGCTAAGGTGAAGGTCATTGAGTTTGCCGATTTCAAATGTCCAGCCTGCAAAAAATGGACCGCAACCAATCTGGATACGTTCATCAAGGATTACGTGGATACCGGAAAAGTACAGTTCTACTTCATGAACTTTGCCTTCATTGACCGGGACTCCTATCTTGCCGCCAGTGCAGGTGAAGCCATATACAAGCAGAGCAACGAGAAATTCTGGGAATATGTCCACAAGCTCTATGCCAATCATGGGGACGAAAGCAAGATCTGGGCTACGCAGAAGTTCATCCTGAAATTCGTTAAGGATAACATCGAAGGCATCGACTACGGACAGTTCGAGCAGGACGTCAAGAACCATACTTATATGTTCGATGTAAAAGAAGACTTCAAGATCGCCGGAGCTTACGGTGTAAACGGCACGCCCAAGTTCATGGTGAACGGCGTTCTGCTGCCGGACTCCTCTTATGAAGGCTTAAGCGCTGCAATTGACAGCGCACTGCAAGAAGCTAAGTAACTTCACAGCCTGTAAAAGCATATAAAGAAGCGCCCCGGCCGGGAAGAACTGGCGCTTTTTTCATTTATGAATTATTCCACAGCCAGCTGGCCTGTATCCATGTTGGTCAGCACCAGCTTGCCTTCCAGCGGAGAGCCGTCTTCGGCAGCCAACTTGAGCTTGCCGGTCTTGCCCTTCTCGATCAATGCTTTCACCTGGGCGTCGGTGAGCGTGCGGCCGTGATTTTCCTTCCAGATCACGAATTTGCAGCCTTCCTTGTAATGGGAACAGCCGTAGCCCTTGCGGCCCATGAAGATCATCCCGCCGCAGCCGGGACGCGGGCAGCTGCCGATTACCTTCGGCCCGGAGTCCTCCGCTTTCGCGGCAGCCGGCTCGCTGCGTTTCCTTGCCGCTGCCGGCTTGCCGGCAGTGTTGCGGTCAGCAGCTTTGCGCGGCGCAGCTCCCGCACTGCGTCCTTTGGCTCCGGCGTTCAGCGAAGGGGTTTCGCCTTCGAAGGAGGTTTTGGCTGCACGGGACTGCACCCGGACCTTGTCCACAATCATGGAGGCGAAACGTTTGACGTTCTCCATGAACTGGCCGTCCGCGGCTGTGCCGCGGGCGATCTCATTCAGGCGGCGCTCCCACTGGCCGGTCATTTCCGGAGAGGTCAGCAGCTCCACACCCGCACCGCGGATCAGCTCAATCGCTGTCCGTCCCTTTTGGGTGATGGCGATTTTTTTACCCTGCATCTCCACGTAGCCGACATTCTTCAGCCGCTCAATGGTTGCTGCCCGTGTCGCCGGAGTGCCGAGCCCCGAATCCTTCATGGCATCGCGGAGCTCCTCATCCTCAATCTGCTTGCCTGCGCTTTCCATCGCCTTGAGCAAAGTCCCTTCTGTGTAATGCTTCGGCGGCTGGGTATCCTTCTCCTTAACGATGGCGTCACTACAGACCACCTCATCCGTTGTTGAGATTGAGAACGGCTCATTCACCTCAACCTCCTCGTCCTCTTCATCCTCCTTGCCTTTGCCCTTGGCCGGTTTGGACTTGTCCTTCTTCTGGTCTCCGTAAATCACCTTCCAGCCCAGGCTGAGCAGCTCCTTGACGGTGGTTTTGAACTTCTCATTCTCCACTTCGGTGATTACAGTATGCACCTTGTATTCAGCAGCCGGATAGAACTGGGCGAGGAACCGGCGGACGATCAGGTCGTACAGCTTGGCTTCATCCGCGCTTAGTCCGTTCGCCTTACGGTTCGTCGGCAGAATGGCATGGTGATCCTCAACCTTGGACGGGTTACAGATAAACTTGTTGCCTTTATGGACCAGGTTGCGGTTGGCACCCTTCACCCATTCATCGTACTGCGTACCTTGCAGCGCCGACAGCGTCTTGTGCATCTCCGGGATGTTCTGCTCCGTCACGTAGTTGGAGTTGGTACGCGGATAAGATATCACTTTGTGCTTTTCATAGAGTGCCTGGGCAATATCCAGCGTTTTTTTGGCCGAAAATGCATATTTTCCGTTCGCCTCACGCTGCAGCAGCGTCAAATCATACAGCTTGTTCGGATATTCCTTGGTTTCCTTAACCTCATACGATTCAATTCTGGCAGGCTTGCCCTTCACTTTGGCTGCAAGCGCCTCTGCTTGGGCACCGTCAGTGAGCCGTTCCCCCTGCCACATTCCCTTGTAGTTCAGTTCGTTCTGGCTGAAATGGCCCTCCACCTCAAAAAACTTCAGCGAGGAGAACGCCTCAATTGTCTTCTGGCGGTCATAAATCAGCGCAAGCACGGGGGTCTGCACCCGACCTACAGACAGCAGCACATTGTGCTTGGTCGTAAACGCCCGCGAACCGTTCATCCCGATCAGCCAATCCGCTTCACTGCGTGCCCTTGCCGCCTTGGTCAGATTCTCGTATTCCGAGCCGTCCTTCAGCTCCTGGAACCCTTTGCGGATCGTTTCCGGTGTCAGGTCAGAAATCCACAGCCGCTTGACCGGCTGGCTGAGCTCCAGATGGCGCTGGATTAGCGAGAAAATATGCTGCCCTTCGCGCCCGGCATCACAGGAATTGACCAGCAGGTCGCTGCGCTTCGCCAGTTCTCCGATCACCTTCAGCTGATCCAGCGTCCGCGCATTCGGCACCAGCTTGAACTGCTCCGGAATGATCGGCAGATCATTAATGTTCCACTTTTTATATTTGTTGTCGTAAGCTTCCGGCTCCGCCAGGCCAATCAGATGCCCGATCGCCCAGGTGATAATGTACTGCTCCCCTTCCAGATAGGAACGGTAATTTTTGGCCTTCGGTTCTATTGCGGCGGCGATATTCCGCCCCATGTCCGGTTTTTCCGCAATAATGAGTGTCTTCAAAAATAATCGCTCCTTACCCATGGTTCTTCCAAAATACGTCCAGTAGTCTATTATACCATTACTTCACCACTTTTTAACGTATTGACTTGAAGACTGAGTTCAGACCCGCGGAATTAGCGGTTATAACTCACAGGTTGAGTCCCCGTTCAATAAATATTTGTGAAATCATGGCGATTAAAAACATTTCTAGAAAATCATACCCTTGATAACTACTCCATTATCATTTCTGACGAATTTAAACTAATCACCGATACAGACAGTGAATATTATAATTCATCCTTGTATCCATCATTAATCGTTGATACCATCCTAAGTCTGGTCATCTGTATTATGATCATATTCATTATCTATTTTTGTATAAGACATAGTATATGGTTCAAAAAGTTATCTGTAATTTACATAATCAGCTCTTTCATCATTCAATGCTTAACACTTTTTTGGCTGCTGGTTTTTTTGATAGCTACATATAACGTACCAAACGCGGGTAATCAAACGGAGTTATTTAAAATGTTGTACGTTGTGCAGCTCTGATTCGTAAATACCCAGGCGTGCAGGCGGATTGTTGTAGAAAATACAAGAATTGTTCCGATTAGATACATAATGGCGGAGAATTGCTGCATTCCATACAACATTTTTACATTGTGGCCGATTCTATGAGGGAAATGTTGTATTTCGTGCAGGATTTTATATTAAAGGATACCGATAAAGAATATTTCTTTGAAAATGCCCATCCGCTTGTGGAAGAACTGCCTGCTGCGTTTCAGCGCAAAGATGTAGTTGTTTATATTGGATAGATACAGCAGGCCGATTAGGTTCCATTGAAACCTTAATCGGCCTTTGTACTATATCCCGCCCCAGAAACCTTAGATCCGGCTCACCCGTGCCACAGCCTCACTGATATCAATCTCTTCTTTGGTCCCGGCTCTGCGGTCCATATATTCGACCTTCTTCTCTGCCGCCCCCTTGCCGACGACCAGAGCAACCGGAATGCCGATCAGCCCGTAATCCTTGAACTTGACCCCGGCCCGCTCATCCCGGTCATCCAGCAGCGTCTCAATGCCGATGGCGGTGAGCTGTGAGTACAATGCTTCAGCAACCTCACGCTGCCCCTCATCCTTCACGGACATCAGCAGAATATGAACCGTATAAGGAGCTATGGCAGCGGGCCAGATCAGCCCCTGGTCATCATGATTCTGTTCGGCTACAGACGACAGGAGCCGCGAAATGCCAATACCATAGCAGCCCATCACCATAGGCTGACTCCGCCCCGCTGTATCTAAGAAGGTCGCACCAAGCTTCTCGCTATAGACTGTGCCGAGCTTGAAGACATGCCCTACCTCAATCCCCTGATGAAACACCAGCTTCCCTTCGCCACATTCCGGACATATATCGCCTGAAGCAGCGTTGCGGAAATCCCCTACATGCGTAAGCGTGAAATCGCGGCCAGGCACTACGCCACTCAGATGGTAATCTTTTTCCCCGGCACCCGTGACCGCCTCTGTCATGCTGGCAACGGCTGCGTCAACCAGGATGGTCAAAGACAATCCGGCCGGACCGACAAAACCGCTCTCAGCTCCGGTTGCCTCCCTTACACGCTCAGAATCCGCCAAAGCGATTTCGCCGCAGCCCAGATACTTCTCCACCTTCAGCTCATTGACCTCATGATCTCCCCGCACCAGCACGGCAAAGGAGCGGCCGCCGCCGGTGTAGATCAGTGTCTTGATAATATCCTGCGGTTTAATCCGGCTCTCCTGCTCCAGCTGCTGGATCGTCTTCTGATTAGGCGTGTGGAACTTTACAGGAACAGGAATGCCGCTGTAATCCCGCTCCTTGAATGCTGCTTCCCCGCGTACTTCAGCCTGCTCCAGATTTGCGGCATAATCGCAGATGGAGCAGACCGCAACCGTATCCTCTCCAATCTCTGACAGAGCCATAAATTCGTGATTCTGGCCTTTTCCGCCGATAGCTCCGGCATTGGCCTGCACTGCACGGTATGTCAGACCGCAGCGGTTAAATATCCGCCCGTAGGCATTGTACATCTGCTCATAGTTCAAATTGAGACCTTCCCAGCCTGTGTCAAAAGAGTAGGCATCCTTCATGAGGAACTCCCTGCCCCGCAGCAGCCCTGAACGCGGACGTCGTTCATCGCGGAACTTCGTCTGAATCTGATACACCGTAAGGGGAAGGCGCCGGTAGGAGTTAATTTCATCCCTTACAAGTGCCGTCACTACCTCTTCATGGGTAGGTCCCAGCACAAATTCCCGTTCATGACGGTCCTGCAGCTTCATAAGCTCCTTACCGTACACATCATATCGGTCCGATTCTTTCCAGAGCTCTGCGGGCTGCAGAGAAGGCATAAGCAGCTCTTGTGCTCCGGAGGCATCCATCTCTTCCCTGACAATGTTCTCAATCTTGCGGAGTACCCTCCGCCCCAGCGGCATATATGTATACACTCCTGCCGCCAGCTGGCGGATATATCCGGCGCGCAGCAGCAGCTGGTGGCTCATCGTTTCCGCTTCAGCAGGGGCTTCGCGGAGAGTTGTGACGAATAGATTGGTTTGACGCATACGGATCAGCCTCTTTCTTCGATAAATGTGTTATGTTGCCGCTTCATCTCTTTGAATACGCAAAAAAGACGCATCCGTCAGGGACGAATGCGTCGTGTTACCACCCTGGTTCAACCGCCGTACAGAGCCTGGCGATCCTTAAATCCGGATAACGGCCGGGGCCGGCAGCATTATGCATATCGCCATAAGCTGCAGCTTCCAAGGCAGGGTATGCCTCACACGCACTTGAGGGACCTTTCAGCCGGTGAATCCCCTCTCTGTTCTGGCGGGTACGGAAACATAGATCCTTGGTCAACGCTTTGTACACTATAAATATTGTACTTAATCTATACGATATTTTGGAACCCGTCAAGCCCGTACTAAAAAAACACAATTCTGCTGAAATTCAACATTTTGTAAATTGTATCCCCTTTCATTCGCAGAAAGTTGTAATGCAATTAAATATTTTTTTCAAGCGCTTTAAGATATGAAAAAAATGTGTCGATAAACCGAATATATGAGTAGAGTATTCAAAGAAACGGCTACATTCTCATATAAAAGCCGATTTCCATGTATCCGAGGGGGAACCATTCCAATGTCCAAATCCGTCAACCGTTCTAAACGAAAATCCAAGTCAGGGTCGCTGCAAAGAAAAATGATGATCCTATTCAGTATTATGCTGGTGATCCCCATCCTGCTCGTAAGTACTTTCTCCTATTTCAGTGCAAACAAGCAATTGAAGATCAAAATGCAGGATGCCACGCATTCCAGTGTGGATCTTGTCGCAAGTACAATTAACGAATATGTTTCAGCCGCAATGCGAAATGTAGATCTGCTAAGCCAGCAGATTAATTCTTCCGATATTGATGCTAATTCGCCGGAAACGCGTACGCTGATTGAATTGTTCATGAAGGCGCATCCCGAGCTGGAGATCCTAACGGTGGGCAATAATCAGGGTGCCTGGATGAAAGCTCCCGATCCCGGGAAGCAGGAATATGATCCGCGTACCAGAGACTGGTATAAGGCAACCCTGCTGAATCCCGGTAAAATCACAATCATCGATCCTTTTGTCTCAGCAACAACCGGCAACTATACGCTCTTTATCTCGGAAACGCTGAAGGATGGCCAGGGCGCGATTACAACCAGCCTCAACCTGAAAGCCTTAAGTGAGAAAATCAACAAGACCACACCAGGGGAAACAGGCTATTTTTATATTGTTGACCGGAATCATAAGTTCGTCTCTCATCCCGTAAAAGCTGCAGGTGATGATGTAGCAGACTATGTCGTGGAGATGCTGGTTAATGAGAGTGGAGATCTGGACTATACAAATCCGGATTCAGGCATGGATATGCGGGGTTACTATACAACTGATGCGAATACCGGATTCAAGATTGTCGGCATTCTTCCGACCCAGGAATTCTCTGATGCGACGCAGCCTATTATTAATACAGGAGCAATTGTACTGGCCGTGTCTCTGATCGTCAGCATGTCCTTATTGTTCCTGATTATCCGCTCCATCACGAATCCGATCCGCAGTCTGAACCGTTCCGCGCAGCGGGTGAGCGAAGGGTACCTGAACGAACAGATTCACATTAACCGGTCGGACGAAATCGGCCAGCTGGCGGAGAATTATAATCTGATGGTAAGTTCTCTGCGCGGTATCGTTTCTGATATTTCAGACACTTCGGCACAGCTTGCCTCTTCAAGCCAGCAGCTTACAGCCACGACTGAGGAGAACTCCAAAGCTACTGCTTATGTGACCGGACTCGTGCAGGAATCGTCAGAAGGTGCTGAAACGCAGACTTCAGCGATGGCTGAGACCTCTCGTGCGATGGAGGAAATGTCCTCAGGTATCCAAAAAATCGCTGAAGCTGCAGCCACCATTGTAGATTCTTCGGCCAATACAGAAGCTGACGTGCTTAGCGGCAGCCTCAAGATCGAACAGGTCAGCCGGCAAATGGATGCCATCCGTACCTCCACCCACCACTCTTCGGAGCTGATTGGCCAATTAAACGGCCTGAACACCGAAGTCTCGGCTATGAGCAGCGCGATTACAGCCATTGCCGTGCAGACTAACCTGTTGTCGCTGAACGCCGGAATCGAAGCCGCCCGGGCCGGAGAACATGGCAGAGGATTCGCTGTAGTCGCCACTGAGGTACGGAAGCTGGCGGATCAATCGAAGAATACCGCCGGAGATATCCAGGATACCCTGCTGCAGATGACCCGGCTGATTGATCAGACCTATGAAGCCATCCGGCATACGGTTGCAGCAGATGTAGATTTGGGCATTCAGGTTACTGCCGAAGCTAAGGAAGCGTTTATCAGTATTGAGCACTCCACGACCAAAATCAACAGCCAGCTGCATGACATCTCGGCCATTACGGAGCAAATGTCTGCCGGTGCGCAGGAGGTTGCTGCTTCTGTTCATGAAATTTCCGGCATCTCGCGTTCGACTTCAGAAGCATTCCAGAGCGTAACAGCGGCTACCGAGCAGCAGCTTGCCTCCATGGAAGAAATCTCATCCTCCTCCACCGAGCTGTCCAAGATGGCGGCAGCTCTGCAGCATAAGATTGAACGCTTCAAGCTGGAGGACTAGTTCTCACTGATTACAGTCCTATAGCAGCACAAAAAAACCGTCATCCCAGCATTCGCTGAGTGACGGTTTTTTGTGCATTTTATTATATTAAGTCAAAAACTCATAGTCTTATTATCTAGACGAGTACGGTCGAACCCATCAGATATCTATCCACTTCACGTGCCGCTTCACGGCCTTCGTTGATCGCCCAGACCACCAGACTCTGACCACGGCGCATATCTCCGGCTGCGAATACTTTATCCACATTGGTGTTGAACTTACCGTAACGGGCCTTTACATTACTGCGGCGGTCCGTATCCAGCTTGAGCTCCTCAATAATATCCTGCTCCGGTCCGTCGAAGCCGATCGCGATCAGCGCAAGCTGAGCGGGATAGACAACCTCAGTTCCCGGAACCGGCTGGTAAATCTTCCGTCCGGTCTCATCCACCATACGGCGGATTTGCACGGTGTGCAGCTCTTTGAGGTTGCCTTCTTCATCGCCTACAAATTTCGTAGTCATGATGGAGAATTCACGCGGATCTTCACCGAAGACCGCCTTGGCTTCCTGCTGGGCATAATCCAGCGTATAGACATTAGGGAATTGCGGCCATGGGTTAGCAATCGGATCGCGCTCCAGCGGCGCCTTGTCATGCGTACCGAACTGTGTAATGCTGCTACAGCCGTGACGCAACGAGGTAGCCACGCAGTCGGAACCCGTGTCCCCGCCGCCAAGTACGATAACATCCTTGCCGGCAGCCGATACATAGTTGCCATCCTCCAGATTGGAATTCAGATAGCTCTTAATCGTACCGTTAAGGTAATCCATAGCGTACATTACGCCATTCAGCTCATTGCCTTCTACATTGAAGCGTCTTGCTTTGGTCGCTCCGCCGCAGAGTACAACGGCATCATATTCATCCACCAGCTGCTGTGCAGGAATATCCTTGCCGATTTCTGTATTCACTACGAACTGGATGCCTTCCGCTGCCAGCAGATCCACACGGCGCTGCACGACACGTTTGTCCAGCTTCATGGTAGGGATACCATACATCAGGAGGCCCCCGATGCGGTCACTGCGCTCAAAGACCGTCACAGTATGGCCCGCTTTGTTCAGCTGAGCGGCTGCCGCCAGACCTGCCGGTCCGGAGCCGACAATGGCAACCCGTTTGCCTGTGCGTTTCTCCGGAGGATTCGGTACCACCCAACCCTCTTCAAATCCTTTGTCCACGATTGCCAGCTCAATGGTCTTAATGGTGACAGGCAGGCCAATCAGGCCGACGGTACATGAACCCTCACAGGGTGCAGGACAGATGCTGCCCGTAAATTCCGGGAAATTATTCGTCTTGTGCAGACGTTCCAGCGCTTCCTTCCACAATCCCCGGTAGACAAGATTATTCCATTCCGGAATAAGATTATGCACCGGACAGCCCGAGGTACCGCCGCTCATATCTATGCCGGTATGGCAATAAGGTGTTCCACAATCCATACAGCGGGCACCCTGGGTCCGAAGCTCGTCCTCGGTCAGATGCTCATGGAACTCTTCCCAATCCTTGATGCGCTGCTCGGGATCCCGGTCCCCTGGGAGCTGGCGCTTATACTCCATAAATCCAGTAGGTGTAGACATATTTACGTTTCCCCCATCCGTTCTCTTCGTGTTGATGTATAGTACACTATAACATACCTGCGGCAGAAATATATCTAATGCAGCGTAGGTGAAGAACCTGCATATTTTATACTACCTAGTGAAATATCATTACTAATTTTAATTATAGTAGCATTCAATACTTTCACACTGTAATGGATTAATCTGCTGATTATTTGTACTATTTCACATCTTGTGTCAGAGAAAACGCTTTTTCGTTACTCCCTGCGTTCATATACAAAAAAACGGTAATCATAAGGATTCTGTTCATTGCGAATCCCCTGTGTACTTGAGATTTCGTTCCACTGGCTCCAGTTGACCTCCGGAAACTTCGTATCGCCCGCAATATCTGCGTAAATCCGCGTGACCAGCAGCTTATCTGCATGAGGCAGCATCAGGCTGTAGATCTCAGCTCCGCCGATCACCATCAGCTCATCCTCTTTACGGCCTTCTGCCAGGGCTTCTTCCAACGAGTGTACAACCTCCGCACCTTCTGGCGCAAAGCTGTGGTCCCGGGTCAGAATAAGGCTGGTGCGGCCTTTAAGCGGCTTCCCGCCGAGAGAGTCCCATGTTTTGCGGCCCATCAGCATTCTTTTGCCGAGTGTCTCTGCTTTGAAATAAGCGAAATCCAGCGGCAAATGCCAGGGCATATCGTTATTCTTACCAATCACACCATTCGAAGCCATCGCCCAAATCATGGTGATACTCATATTCATGCCCTCTTTTCCATGAAATCATAGATTAGGTTTCCGGACAGGGTTATATAGCAACCGGCGCTTTGATCCCCGGATGATGGACATAGTCGGTAAACTCGAAATCCTCAAACGTATAATCAAAAATACTGTCAGGCACCCGGCGGATATTCAGCTTCGGCAATGCGTAAGGCTCCCGCGCGAGCTGTGTGGCCACTTGCTCCATATGATTTGTATATATGTGCACATCGCCGCCTGACCAGATAAATTCACCAACCTCAAGCCCTGTCTGCTGGGCCACCATATGGGTGAGCAGCGCGTAGCTGGCTATGTTAAAAGGAAGCCCCAGGAACGTGTCCACAGAACGCATGGTAAGCATACAGGAGAGCTTCCCGCCCGCTACATAGAACTGAAACACAAAATGGCATGGCGGTAGCTTCATCTGCTCAATCTCGCCTACATTCCAGGCACTGACGATATGACGGCGCGAATCCGGATTATGCTTAATCGACTCAATAACATTCGCAATCTGGTCGATATGGCGTCCGTCCTTGCTCTCCCAGGCCCGCCACTGCGAACCGTATACCGGTCCCAGCTCACCGTTCTCATCCGCCCATTCATCCCAGATAGAGACTCCATTCTCCTTCAGATAAGAAGTATTGGTATCCCCTTTGAGGAACCAGAGCAGCTCATGCACCACCGATTTCAGATGGATGCGTTTGGTGGTCATCAGCGGAAATCCCTTCGACAGATCGAAGCGGAGCTGACGCCCGAATACAGACAAAGTGCCTGTGCCGGTCCGGTCGCCTTTGGCTGTACCGTTGTCCAGTATATCCTGTAATAAATCCAAGTAATTACGCAAGCAGTATCGCACCCCACTCTCTTTTTTTCTTATACCAGTTTACCATGAGCTGACCGTCCTTGTAACTTGTTCGTGCGCAGAAAATACAATTCCCCTTGTACGTTAGGAGGATTTCTGGAATTGGACAAACATTATTTCCATGAATGATGAGACCGGATCATCCACAAAATAAAGCTCAGATATCATATCTAGGCAAGCAGGAAGGGTGAAATGCGATGAAATGTATGAGTTCGTTGCTTAGCCAGGTAAATAACCGGAGAACGCTTATGTCTTTATTGGCATTAGGGGTCGGAGTTATTGGTTTCGGCGCGGTAAGACGGCGCAGATTAAAGGGAAATGCCTGGCGTCAGATGATTCAGCCCGTTCGAAAAGTATTCTAAATACACTTTACAGCAGGCACAATAAAACAGCCGGGCAGCTGATCAACCGGCTGTTTGTATTTTCAGGCTTGAAAGCTTGTTTTTGGTGGAAGACAAATCGTTAATGTAAAGAAGGTGTTATCCAATGCCCCACACCTGTATCAATGGGTACAGCATGTATTACGCAGATTGCGGTCAAGGAACATCGATTGTATTCATCCATCCTCCAGTATTGACAAGCTTGAATTTTCAATATCAGATGCAGAAATTGTCGGCGGATTTTCGGACAGTTTCTTTTGATATCCGGGGTCACGGCAGCAGTGAACCTTCTAGGGAAGAGATTACTTACCCGCTAATTGTCGAGGATATCAGGCAGTTGATGGATCAGTTGAAGATCGAAAAAGCATTTTTATGCGGTTACTCCACCGGCGGCTCGGTTGTTCTTGATTTTCTCTTAAGATGTCCCGAGCGTGCATTGGGCGGAATTGTGATTAGCGGGATGTCGGAAGTGAACGACAGTAAGTTAAAAAACAGAATTGCACGGGGACTTTTCCTGTCCCGTATCGGCGCGATCGGAGCCATCGCCCTTTCAGTTTCGTGGAATCAAGCAAAAACCAAGCTGTCATTGATGCGGTCATTGTTTATAGACGCGAAAAAAGCAAACGCTAATAACGCTGAACAGTATTATCATTACAGTTTGAATTATAACTGTACAGCTGATTTGGATAAAATCCATCATCCCGTCTTGTTGGTTTACGGAGAAAAGGACACACTATTCCATCCATACGCCAAGCTGCTGCAAGAGCGGTTGCCAAAGAGTGAGCTTGTTTTTATCAAAAAAAACAAACACCAGATTCCTACAAAAGCAGCGAGTAAAGTGAACGATTCAATCAGGAAATTTATTTATCGTTGCGAGTCTTCTTTGTCAAAAGGTTAAGCAAATATGCTTTTAAATCAACTGTTCGTAAATAATCCGGCTTTTGATCCGTTCCGCCGATGATCAAGGGAACAAGCGATTCCATTTTACGAATGGATCCGTGCCCGCCGCCGCCCTTATGCGTTGGAGAACTTCTGTCCGCCAATTCATATCCCGGTTTTGCCGTGACCACCAAAAATTCGCCTTGATGTGAATAGAGCGCACCTGACAAACGTTTCAGCACATCAGGATACTCATCGTAATCCAATGAATGAGCGGCAGCATTCACCTGCAAATCCAGGACTTCGCTGTTCTTTTCAACCGTCCATGATTGTCCGTATGCATCAGTCAGATTACCGCCTGCCTTGTACTTAAGCTGTTTGGCTGTTGCTCCCTGCATTACGTGAACCCAGTCCTTTTCTTTCCATGCGATAAAATCAATGCGCGGGTCATTTTTCAATACATGCGCCACATCTCTAAGGGAACGGTCCGCTTGTAATGAATACACATAGGCCATGGTTTCATTGACAGCGAGAATGATTTCTGTCTCCTTGGATACAGGTTCACCCGGACGTAAAACTTGGGCAACTCCAAACAAAGAAGGCAGATCGATTACCGGATTTTGTTCAGCAGGCAGAATTGGAGTCATACCGCTGTCCCCTTGCAATGATAATAATCGCTTCCTGCAAAGCTTTTTTCGGAGAACCAAACGATTTCAGTAAAGAATCAAGCTGCTGATCCAGCTTTTTGACCCCATCTAAATCCGTAGGGCCTTTCTTGTGCAGCTTCTGATCCAAATCGGGCAAATAGACCAATAAAAAATCCGGCAATTTATGGGTTTGTATTAAATGCTTCACGGCTTCTATAGCAAAATTATTATTCATTCCCAACCGGTTCGTCAACCCATCAGGCAAACTTTTTATATCTTCAAACGGATTGGACAAAGAACCCAGGGATAACAAATCCGGTCCTTTCACCTGAATTTCGTTCGGCAATGAAGCAGGGCCTTGAATCCAGGCCGGAATCGATAATTTATGGTCGGTCGCTCCCCGGTAAACCAGGCCGTTTATCGAACCCGACTTCAATCCTCGCCGCGCTAAATCTTCATAGATCGTGGGTAAATCCCGGTTCAGGTGACTCCCGTTCAAATGAATCAGCGCATCGGTCAAAACCGGATGAATTCCGTGTCCGAGCACTTCCAGCGGACCAGTCCCGTAGTTGATAATTTTCTTACTTTCCGCAGAATACCAAGTCAAGCCTGGTACACGGTGAACATCCGGATATTTCCCCGTAAGCAGCGAACTGTCAATAGTGATGGACATCGTGGGAAAAGAACTGACCAGATCTTTATAATATTGGCCGTGATCGGTCAAGAATTTAAGAGCAGGAAGCTCATGTTCTCTTATTCCTTTGTCGATTGACTGAGCCATTAAAGAGTCTGCTACTAGTAATATGACTTTCTTCATTTTTTGTTCACCAGCCGACTTAATCGTCATTAAATCTTGTTCTTTGGTTTTCGGGTTTTGGCATCCAAAAATCAGGATAACTATAAGCATCGCCGGCAATATTCGATTCCACTTTTTCCGCATAACAGTTCACCTACTTTATATACATTTTGTTGCGGAGATCTGATTGATATTCAAGGGATTTATTTCCATTATGCCCATAAGTCATTAAAAAGACTTGAGGCAGCCCTTTTTGATTTTTCTAATGGTACGCACATACACCCAATTTGCCGCCGTACAGGCGACCACATGACGGGTTGTTTGCTGCGGACGGGCAGATTTTAAATCCTTCTTTTTCTGAAGGTGTTCGACCGTCAGGCTTTTTTCAATAAAGCTTCGTCAAATTCCTTATGTGCTGCCTGCTTCGCTTTGAAGAGCATCATCTGCACCCGGCTGTAGACGTTTATTGCTCCATCTCCCGTCGTTTCGATCGGCAGAAAGATGGCATCGGGGTATTTTTCCGTGATCAAGGACTGCATTCCGTCGGAAACGCCGGAAGACGGCATACATCCGAAAGGTTTAACAGAAATAGTCATGTTCACTTTCCGCTTGGCTACGTTCAGGATCAGCTTTCCCACCTCCATATGCCCCTCTCCGCCGCGCAGATGGATATTATAGTGTTGATGGGCGACACGGGCGACTTCTTCCATATCAGGCAGGTGGTAACCGTACAAGCCAATGATTCAGGCATATGTTTGAAACATTATGCGAAGAGCGGGATCAGCCAGTCCTAGCATTCGAAAACTCAGGTTCGCGTTCTTCCCTTTCAAACCATGTCTTCCGGAATCAGCTTCCCGCAGCCTAATTCGCTCCAGGATATCGAAACGCCCTGCCCAGCCGAACAGTCTGCAGCTCCCTGCGGCATCTGATTAATGCCGACAACAGCCGCTTATGCTGGCTCAGGGCTTCATAGATGTACTTTTTGCAGTGATTCAAAGCAGCGTCCGTAGAACCTTTCTCTACCTCAAAAGGACGGATGCGGTAAACCAGCGCATTGATAATGTCTCCCAAAATAATAGCCTGAGGAGACTTCTAAAAAACGGAGGACCCAATTTCAATGGGGAGTCACTGCCTGTCGCCTACTTCAGCCCAACCATCTGTTGAAACAGAAGAACCCTAAAACCGGCAAATCCTGCATCGCTCAGAGCCTTCCGATATTCTGTGGCATAAGACCCGAAGCGGCAAGGACCACAGGAACCGCTGTTCACAAAAAGATAGCTCCTAATGATCTCTTCCTTTGATTTGCCTTCTTCATCCCGAAGGTGCTGCAGAAATTTAATTAAATTGCCAACCGTGAAGAATGTCGGGTTGGACTGCCCGCGGTTGCCAAACTCTTTGCCATAACGGAGGGACTCATTGTCAGGACATTCCAAATGCTTCACACGATATCCCAACCCTTTTAATGCAGCCTCTACCAAAGAATCATGAACCATCGTCAGCCCTCCGAAAAGAAGGGTCACAGCGGATTTGTCTTGGGCTGCAAACGGACGGGGAACAGGATCAAACCATTGGGGCTTGTTTTTTTGAACCGTGTCATCAAGAGAGGGGGAACCTGCTGCAATTGGGCAACTGGCCGAATCCATTACATGGGTCATGTGGGTTGGAAGATGGGGGATACACGGGAAGAGAAGATAATCCAGCGGTTTTTGCTCATGGCACTTAAACAGCAGGTTGTGAATATGAGCCTGCGCCACTTTTGACGGGTAGCAAGGATCAATAGAGCCGTATTTGCCGCCTTCCTGCCACATTTCTTCACTCGTTTGATCGCTAAACACGATATTCTGCCGGTCAACCCCCAGCGTCTTGAAATAGGTGCGCCAAAAAGGGGCCGTGGACCACATGTTTAATACTCTGGGAATCCCGATACGAAGCTGATTCCGCCGCTTCATGTCTTCCGTGGAAGAACGGTCAAACTGACGCGTTTTGGGCTGTTTCCGCCTTCCGGGATGCCCAAACCAACCGCGTTTTATCGGGATCTGAGCGACGGTCAGGTCCGCGGTTGGGACAAAACTGACAGCGGGTCGATTCTTCATTACGGCTTATGTAACGGAGATCAATAGTGGCATTCAGTCCTAGAAAGGTAGAATAGCCCCGCCGATTCACCGTGCGCAATGTTTCCATAGCCGTGCCGATCGCACCCGCTTCCCCCGAATGCGGATGAACCCATGCTTCGGCATCGGGGACCCGGCGCTTAATATAATCGACCTGGGTCTTGACTGCTGCCAGATTATATTGGGTTCCGCCCTGCAGGACAAACTTGCGGCCAAGCTCAGCCATTCGTGGAATCTGCACTACGTATTGCCATACGTTTTTCGGAAGAACAAGAGCGAGTCCGGCGAGCAATTCCTCTTTGGATTTTGAAAATTCACCCGATCCGCATCCAGAAATACCGCGTAGCCATAGGAAAAGTTGGGGCTCAGCCCCGCACTGAAAGCAGTATACGCATACTCTTGTACCGGAATTCCGAACTGATCCGCCTCCTATGTCGCAAATTACATCAATGTCACCAAATTGATGAACGGCACTGGTCATATGCGCAATTGCATGGTCCGATACATCATACACAATTGAAAAGGAGATTGAACCATTGATCTGGATCATTCTGGCTTTCTCGATATTCATCATCCAAAACATTACCATTGTTATCATCGAATACCGTCGCCCGGACAAAGCGGCAGCTTGGCTAATGATTCAATTTATGATTCCGCTGATTGGATTTCTGGCCTATTATTTAATGGCGAAAAAATATACCCGCCATCCCATCCTTAGCCCGGATGAATATAGACGCCAGGAAGCACTCAAGACAGAGCTCATTCTTCGCTGCAATCAGCGGGCGCAGAAAAACAGACCTGTGAATGACACTGTAATAAATAACCAGTTCGAAGCTTTTCTCCAAAAAAAACTGTCCGTCCCCATCACTGCTTGCAATGAAACGATAGTATACAGTGAATCAGAACAAGCCTTTGAGGCGATTCTGGAATCGATTGCCGCGGCCAAGCAGCATATACATATTGAGGTTTACATTATCCGGGAGGATGATTTGGGTATCTGGTTTGAAAAGGTGCTGATCCAAAAAGCGCAGGAAGGAGTTAACGTGCGCTGTTGTTTGATGGGATAGGCAGCCGCGGCTTGGGAAAGTCTTATATTAAACGTCTGCAGCATGCTGGCGTGGAGATCGGTTGTTTTTCTCCTCTAATGAACGGTTTTTTAATAGACGGCTCAATTACCGCAACCATCGTAAAATCGTAGTGATTGTCGGTAAAATCGAATTTTTTGGCAGTTTGAATATCGGAGACGAGTACTTGGGGAAAGATCCCGCTGTGGGGTACAGGCGTGATACTCATTTCAGCTTGAAGGGCGATGCTGTGCTGTGGATACAGTATACCTTTTTGACCGATTGGTATATGGTAAAAGGGATATTACTTACCGATGCAACTTTTTTCCAGTTCAGGACAGTCGTGGACAGGAATTTGTCCAAATCGTGAAGAGCAGTCCGGATGAGAACATCCAAGGGCTTATTTTCTCCCTCATCGTTTCGGCAAAGAAACGAATTTACATGGAGACGCCTTACTTCATCCCCGATCCCGGTGTCATGTTAGCCACAGAAACGGCCATTATGGGGGGAGTAGACGTTCGCATCATTATCCCCTCTACTCCTGATAAAAAACTTGTTTACAACTGTACTATATCCTATGTGCACGAATTAGTGCAGTTGGGGTTAGGTTTTATTACTTTCAGAAAGGGTTTCTCCATGCCAAAATATTGATTTCAGATGACTTGGCCTGCTCCGGCAGCACAAATATGGATCTGCGGTCTTTTTTGACACGAAGATTGTGAACCGTTTGGTGGATGATTTTTTCACAGATCTTAGTGTAAGCAACGAGATTATACAATCCGAATTTGAACGGTTGCTCTCGCCATTTTTTAGAAGAATGGAAGCTCGCCACTTGTACCTCCCAGCTATAAACGGAAGCAAAAATAAGGATGTCCCGTCAGCCATATCATGGCTTCAAAGACATCCTTACTCAATATACTTGCAGAGCAAGCGTTAAATTATTATTTAATCACGTGAATCGGGTGTCCTTCTACCAGCTCAGCCGCTTCCATGACGATTTCGCCAAGGGTTGGATGCGCGTGGATGGTCAGGGCGATATCTTCGAGCGTAGCGCCCATTTCAATGGCCAGACCCAGCTCAGCGATCAGGTTGGAAGCTTCGATACCGACGATTTGCGCGCCGAGCACCTGATTGTTGTCGCTCTTAGCTACAATCTTGATGAAGCCTTCCGGAGCATTCAGGGAAACGGCACGGCCGTTGCCTGCGAACGGGAATTTGCCGCTCTTCACAGCATAGCCCTTGTCCTTCGCTTCTTTCTCAGTCAGGCCTACGCTGGAGCATTCAGGATCTGTGAACACTACTGCAGGCATAACCTTGTAGTCAACAACCGATTTGTGACCGGAGATTGCTTCAGCAGCAATTTTACCTTCGTAAGAAGCCTTATGTGCCAGAGCAAGACCGGGAACGATGTCGCCGATGGCAAAGATATTAGGAATATTAGTGCGTCCCTGGTGGTCGACTTTGACCAGACCGCGTTCGTCCAGCTCAACACCGATCAGATCCAGACCCAGTTCACCGTCAGTGTTAGGACGACGGCCTACAGTAACCAGCAGGTAATCGGCAGTCACTTCTTTGGACTCGCCGCCCACGGAGTACTTCACGGTTACTTCCTTGTCGTTCTGAACAGCACTTTCAGCTTTGGCGTTAGTCACAATTTCAATACCGGTCTTCGCCATATTCTTGGCAACCAGACGGGTCATGTCTTTGTCAAAGCCAGGCAGAACAGTGTCCAGACCTTCAATGATGGTTACTTTGGTTCCGAATTTGGAGTACATCTGGCCAAGCTCTGCGCCGATATAGCCGCCGCCGATAACAATCATGCTCTTCGGAATTTCCGGCAGATCAAGCGCTTCAGTCGAGGACAGAATGCGTCCGCCGAACGGGAATGGCTTCAGCTCAATCGGACGGGAGCCCGTCGCGATGATACAGTTGTTGAATTTGTAGCGCGGGGATTCATGATCATTGAACAAACGGGCTTCGTTTGTGCTGATGAACATAGCTTCACCGCTGAATACTTCAATTTTGTTGCCTTTCATCAGGCTGGTTACCCCTGAAGTCATTCTTTTGACAACGCCGTTTTTGAACTCCTGGGTTTTGGCCCAGTCCACTTTGACGTTCTCGGCGGTAACACCGAATACTTCGCCGTGCTGAGCAGCCTCGAATTGATGAGCTGCCGAGATCAGCGCCTTGGAAGGAATACAGCCGCGGTTCAAGCACACGCCGCCGAGTTCCGATTTATCTACAATGATCACCTTTTGGCCAAGCTGGGCGGCACGGATTGCCGCCACATACCCGCCGGGACCTGCACCAATTACCAATGTGTCGATTTCGATTGAAGCGTCTCCGACTACCATTTATTACACCTCCATAACTAACATATCAGGATTTGCAAGCAGGGTCTTAATGTAATTCATGAAGTTCTGAGCGGTTGCACCATCGATAATACGGTGGTCAAAGCTCAGGGACAGGGCCATAACCGGAGCAGCGACGATTTCGCCATTCTTAACAACCGGCTTCTCAGTGATGCGTCCTGTACCCAAAATTGCAACTTCAGGGAAGTTGATAATTGGAGTGAAGAACATACCGCCTGCGGAACCGATATTGCTGATCGAGATGGTGCTGCCTTTCATTTCATTCGGAGCCAGTTTGCCGTCGCGTCCGCGGACTGCCAGATCTGTAATCGCGCTTGCGATCATCCAGATGCTCTTGCGGTCAGCGTCTTTGATTACAGGAACGATCAGACCGTTGTCTGTATCTGTAGCGATACCGATGTTGTAGTATTTCTTGTAGACAATTTCGTTCGTTGCTTCATCAATCATAGCGTTAAGCGCAGGGAATTGACGGGAAGCTGCAACGAGTGCCTTCACGATGAACGGAAGGTAAGTTACCTTCACGCCTTTCTTCTCGGCTACAGGTTTCATGCGGGCGCGGAAGGCTACCAGCTCAGTAACATCCACTTCGTCCATAATGGTAACATGCGGTGCTGTGTATGCCGATTTAACCATAGCATTGGCAATGGCTTTACGGATACCCTTGAATGGTACGCGTTCTTCTTCCAGGTTTGCATTGCCGGAAGCTGCTGGTGCAGCTGCTGCCTTAGCTTTTGGAGCTTCTGTTGCTGCTGCAGGTGCAGCTGTTGCCGCCGGAGCCGATGCCGCAGGTGCTGTTGATCCGCCCTTCAGGAAGGCTTCTACATCTTCAAGTGTGATCTTGCCGTTCTTGCCGGAGCCATTTACCTGAGAGATGTCAACACTCTTGTCACGGGCAAATTTGCGTACGCTAGGGGTTGCCAGCACTTCACGGTTAGGAGCCGGAGCTGCTGCCGCTACTGCCGGAGCCTGGGAAGGAGCTGCTGCCTGCGCGCCAGACGCTTCTGCATGGCCGCCTTCCTGCTGAGGAACATCACCTTCTGCAGCAATGATTGCCACTACTTCGCCTACACGGCATACTTGACCGTCTTTGGTGAACACTTCTACTACTGTACCGTTGACAGGAGAAGGAACTTCAACTACAGCCTTATCATTCTGGACTTCCATGATGATATCATCGTCGGTGATTTTGTCGCCAACCTTGATATGCATCTTGATGATTTCCCCTTCATGCAGACCTTCGCCAAGTTCAGGGAACTTATATTCAAAGTTGCTAGTTCCGCCTGTTGCAGGGCTGCTGGCTGCCGGAGATGATGTTGTATCTGCTCCGCCCTTAGCTGCATCGGCTTCCTGGGAAGCCTGTTCTGCAGGATGGCCGCCTTCCTGTTCAGGAACTTCGCCTTCTGCATCAATAATTGCCACAACTTCACCTACGCGGCATACCTGGCCGTCTTTGGTGAAGACTTCAAGCACTGTGCCGTTAACCGGACAAGGAACCTCTACTACTGCCTTGTCATTCTGAACTTCCATTACGATATCGTCATCGGTTACTTTGTCGCCGGCTTTGATATGCATTTTGATAATTTCGCCTTCATGCAGACCTTCGCCCAGCTCAGGGAACCGGTACTCAAATTTTGCCACCTTGATAACCTCCTAAAAGTTATGTTTGCATACGCTTAGCTTGCAAGCAGTACAATGTATTGCAGAAACGGGTGCCGCCCTTTTGCAAGGACGGCAAGGTCATTTCTCTTAGAATTCCATTACTTTCTTCACTGCCGCAATGACACGCGCCGGTGTAGGAATCCAGGAATCCTCGATTTGTGCGAACGGGAAGATTGTATCAGGGCCAGCTACACGAAGCACAGGAGCTTCAAGATGCAGCAGAGCTTTTTCATTAATTTGAGCAATGACTTCTGCGGCTACGCCGGAGCTCTTTTGTGCTTCTTGGACTACAATGGCACGGTTGGTCTTCTTAATAGAAGCAACAATTGTATCTATATCAATCGGGCTAACCGTACGCAAGTCGATAATTTCGGCTTTGATGCCGTCTTTTTCGAGCTGATCGGCCGCTTTGGTAGCAGTATGTACCATCAGGCCGTAAGTGATGATTGAGACATCAGTTCCTTCGCGTACTACATTAGCTTTACCCAATTCAACGGTGTATTCACCTTCAGGCACTTCTGCACGGAAAGCATGGTACAGGTTCAAGTGCTCCATGAAGAATACAGGGTCATTGTCGCGGATCGAAGCGATCAGCAGTCCCTTGGCATCGTATGGATTGGAAGGAATAACAACCTTGATACCCGGGCTCTGGGCAATCAGGCCTTCCAGGGAATCGGTATGAAGTTCGGCTGCTTTGACGCCGCCGCCGAATGGAGTGCGGAAGACTACAGGAGCATTGTATCTGCCCCCGGAACGCCAGCGCAGGCGCGCAGCCTGAATGACGATTTGATCAAGTGCTTCGAAGATGAAGCCTACGAACTGGATTTCGGCAACCGGACGGAAACCCTGCACGCCGAGACCGAAAGCCAAACCTCCGATTGCAGATTCAGCCAGCGGAGTATCGAAGATACGCTCCTCGCCAAATTCCTTTTGCAGCCCTTCCGTTACACGGAACACGCCGCCTACATTACCAACATCCTCTCCGAAGATAAGAACATTGGGGTCACGAGTCAGTTCAACGCGCATTGCGTCACGAATTGCTTCTTTCATATTCATCTGTGCCATTGCCTGATATCCCCCTTATTCAAAATCGGCTTTTTGTTCTTCAAGATGTTTCGGAGTTACCTCGAACATGCTGTCGATCAAGCCGGGAATGGTCATTTTTTCGGTCTGTTCTGCTTTTTTAATCTGCTCGTTCACAGTTGCTTTCGCTTCTTCTCTTACGCGCAGAGTGTCTTCTTCGGTCCAAAGGCCTTTTTTCTCCAGGTACTTGGCAAGACGGGCAATCGGATCTTTCTCATTCCATTGTCCTTCTTCTTCCTTGGAGCGGTATTTACTGGCATCATCGGACAGGGAATGCGGACGGAAACGGTATGTTACGGCTTCAATCAATGTCGCGCCTTCGCCTTTACGGGCACGTTCAGCGGCCTGTTGAACAGCGGAGATTACCGCGAATACGTCCATACCATCGATCTTGATTCCGGGAATACCTGCTGCAACCGCTTTGTGGGCGATCGATTTAGCTGCCGTCTGCTTCGCGAACGGAGTTGTAATCGCATAGCCGTTGTTCTGAACAAAGAAGATGACAGGAAGTTTGAAGACACCTGCATAGTTAAGGCCTTCATAGAAGTCACCTTCGGATGAACCGCCGTCACCAGTATAAGTAATAGCTACATTAGCTTGTTTCTTCAATTTGAAGCCCATTGCAATACCGGTAGCATGCAGGATCTGTGCTCCGATAATGATCTGCGGCATAAGTACATTTACGCCTTCAGGAATCTGTCCGCCGTGCTGATGTCCGCGGGAATACAGGAAAGCCTGATATAATGGAAGTCCATGCCATACCAGCTGTGGAATATCGCGGTAGCCCGGGCAGACGAAATCTTCCTTCTGCAAAGCGAACTCGCTGCCGATCATCGTAGCTTCCTGACCGGATACCGGTGCATAGAAGCCGAGACGGCCTTGACGGCCCAGGTTGACGGCACGGTCATCCCAAGTACGGGTAAATACCATACGGTACATAATTTCTTTCAGTTGGTCATCCGTAAGATCAGGCATCATTTCCTTGTTGATAACTTCTCCATCCGGGGAAAGTACCGAAAGGGCTTCAACGTCCTCTGTATACACTTCATAAGGAACTCTAGTCATTATCTTCACCTCAATAAAAAAATTTGAATATCAGTGGTCTCTGTTATAGAATTATTATACACCTGTTGTAGCTGTTTCGTCAAAGAAATACGCATAAAATTTATGTTTCCATAAATTTTGTATGTATAACAGGCTTTTGAATATCCTATAACAGATGGAAGGATATTATTCAAGTAAATGATATATCCCACATTTGCCGCTTGGGTAATTTTAACGTAACACTTAGTCTAATGCAAAAATCCGACACGAAAGGTGACGATTGGACAATGAGCGAACCTGTTTTTCTGAAACGTACAATAGTGAAACAAACACTGTGGAGCGAGCATCTGCAGGAGGAACGCAAGCTGCGCATTTATCTTCCTCCCGGCTATAACGAGGTCCTCAGTTATCCGGTGGTCTACTGCCAGGACGGGGAAGAATTCTTCAACTTCGGCCGGATCGCTACGCTTGCCGGGCAGCTGATTCTGGAGCAGGATGTGGATCCCTTCATTATAGTGGGTGTTGAAGTGAACGTAGCTGTCCGCACCGAAGAGTACGCTCCATTTGGCAGCCGCTTCAAGCAGTACCTTGCATGCTTCGCCGAAGAGATTATTCCCTTCATTGAACATAATTATCCTGTACGGCGTACGCCGGAAGAACGAATCATCGCCGGCGATTCCCTGGGCGGCAGTGTCTCCCTGCATCTTGCCCTGGCTTATCCGGCCTTATTCAACCGTGTGCTCAGCCTCTCTGGCGCCTATTACCCCGAAACCCGCCGGCAGCTGGAACAGGAAGATGATCTCTCCTGGCTTCAGATCAATATGGTCGTCGGTCTGCAGGAGCGGGACTATAAGACTGATACCGGAATCTACGATTTCGTAGAAATGAACAGGGAAACCAAAGCGATGCTGGAGTCAAGGGGAGCCACCGTATCCTACCGTGAGAAGGACGGCCGCCATCTCTGGGGATTCTGGCAAAAAGAGCTACCGGAATCATTACTCTATTTCTTCAACCGCTGAAACAGCTTTTAAGGCCTAAAAAGTGAACATCTTCCGAACTTATGTATGTTGTGCAGGTGAGTGCGCTTTCAGTACAGGGCGGGCATACGGTGCCCGTCCTTAAATGTAAGGACGGCAACCGGTCCGGCTGCGGATCTATGCCTGCTCCAGCTTCTCGGTAATAATACGTTCCAGCAGCACTTCACAGCCGGCATTCACCAGATCATATACCTGCTCGAAATTTCCGGTAAAATACGGGTCCGGCACTTCACGAAGCTCCTCGTCCGGCAGCAGATCCATGAAGAACAACAGCTTAGAGTTCTCGCCTCCGGGGATTTTGCGAACATTGTCCCCATTGGACTTGTCCATGCAGATTATATATTGAAACTTCTCAAAATCATCGCCGCCCACCAGCCGGGCTGTCATGTGCTCATAGCTGATTCCATGCAGATCCAGAATCCCTCTTGTGCCCTCATGCGGCACCTTGCCGATATGCCAGTCTCCGGTTCCGGCTGAATCTACAGCGATTTGACTGGACAAATGCCGCTGCTCTATTTTGTGGCGCAGAACTGCTTCAGCCATCGGCGATCGGCAAATATTGCCCAGACATACGAATAACACGTTTACGATCTCTCTCACCTCCCGTGACCATTTATGCCTTCCAATCCGCGGATGAATCTTGCGGCGAAATGCATCTGACTTCATTTTAGCGTTATGGCAGCAATTGTACAACTTTTCAAACTGCATTATACTGTTCAGGGTGACTAACTTAATAGCCACAACAAGGAGGGGATCATATTGCCATCTGGGCGTGTTGTCATATTTGCAGGCGGTGAGCTATCGCCGGATTGTTTGCACCTATTAGATGAAGAGGATTTTATTATCGGAGCGGACCGGGGGGCTCTTTTCCTGATTGATCACGGATATACACCTGATATTGCCGTCGGAGATTTCGATTCTGTCTCCCCCGAAGCGCTGCTGCAGATACAGGCGGGAAGCAAGGAAACCATCAGCTGCGATCCGGTCAACAAGGACCTGACGGACAGTGAAATGGCGCTGGATCTTGCCCTGAATACTCAGCCTGAGTCCATTCTTCTTATGGGTGTAACCGGAACCCGTATGGACCATACACTGGCCAGTATCCAGATGATGACCCGGGCACTGCAGCGTCAGGTCGCCTGTTCTATTAGGGATGCGAATAACTATATTACGCTGACCGGCTCTCGTGCTGTAGTCGAGGAACGAGGGTATACTTATGTCTCTTTGCTGCCTTTGACACCGGAAGTTACGGGGATTACGCTGCAGGGTTTTCAATATCCGCTGGAGAATGCCACCCTTAAGCTGGGCCAGTCTCTGGCCGTAAGTAATGTGCTGACCGCCGCTAGCGGAACGGTTACCATTGAGAGCGGACTCCTGCTAATTATCCAGAGCAAGGACTGATTACATAGGTTTTTAGAGACATCACTGTAACCTTTGTTTCAAAAATGTAAAGCCGGGAATCTCCTTACACAGTAAGGGTTTCCCGGCTTTTTTCTCTGCCTGTTTAAGCTAAATATTAATATTTTGTAACTTTTAATGAGATTTTAATAAAACGCTTACAACGTAGTCCCAGCCTGCATTTGAAGCCTCTGCTCCATAATTTAGGAAATAGATAACCTGCTATACTACGAATCAGAGAAAGAAACTAGAAAGATAGACACAAACCTGGGAGGTATTACTACATGAACAAGCAACAATGGTTTAAGCAAGCAATTGTTATTGGAATGTGCACAACAATCGGGCTCGGCACCCTTATGGCAACCGGAGCAGGCACAGCCCCTGCTGCTGCCGCATCCGTATCCTCTTCTGCTGTCACAGCAGAATCTGTATCCGCATCTTCAACCGGCTCAAGTATTGTCAGCTTCGGCAAAAGATATCTGGGTACGCGTTACCAGTTCGGTGCATCCACTTCAACCACAAGATACTTTGACTGCTCTTCATTCACGAAATATATTTTCAAGAAATATGGCGTTAACCTGCCGCGTACTTCCGTAGCCCAATCCAAAGTCGGATCATCCGTGAGCAAGGCCAACCTGCGCGTCGGCGATTTGGTGTTCTTCTCCAGCGGAAGCCGGGCAACAGGCAAGAACGTAACGCATGTAGCAGTCTATGCAGGCAACGGTAAGATTCTCCACACCTACGGTTCACCTGGAGTAACGATTTCAGATCTGAATTCGGGCAACTGGAAAAAAACCTACCTGAAAGCACGCCGCGTACTGTAGACGCATCAGATCAGCTCTTCCATACTAAACGTGCTTCATTCACGATTTGTTGCAGTCCCTAAGCACGGTTCTCAAAAAAAGCCGGAGAGGCTGTTAATTATTCCTTAACATGTGGCACCACTCTCCGGCGCCCGCAGTACATATCCGGTTCCGCGTACCGTATGTATCAGTTTATTCCGGTAGCCCTTGTCTACCTTCATACGGATATGCCGGATGTAGACATCCACTACATTTGTGTCTGCGTGAAAATGATACCCCCATACCTGCTGTAAAATCTCGTTTCTGGGACAGATTTCACCCAGATTAACGGCAAGATAGTACAGCAGGTCGAATTCCTTGGGGGTCATCTTCAGCTCTATTCCGTCCCGGCTCACCTGCCGGCGGCTGGGATCGAGCAATAAGCCATCCACCTTAAGCAGCGAAGCCGCTCCTCTGCGGCGTCCGGTAAGCTTCAATAAATTGAGCACCCTGCATTTGAACTCACCGGTATGTACAGGCCTCGCCATATATTCATTGCTCCCTGCATCAAAAGCTGATACAGCTGCCGGACCACGCGACTCTTCATTCCCTCCGGATATCACCATTACCGGCAGAACCATCCCCTCTTCCCGCATTTCTGATACCACCCTCCAGCCTGACCAGCCTCCGGGTTCACCCAGCTCTGCGAGCAGCAGCACTGGTTCTTGACCAGACAGCAACAAGCGAAGATCCTCTACATCTTCGCTTGTTGCTGTCTTCATACCCAGCTCATGGATTGCGGCTTCAAGTTCAGCATGCCCCTCTTCCCATTTTTTGCGTTCCGCCTCAGATTCCCGCACCTCCGGCGCCGGACCGGGCGCATACCAGGCAATGATTTCATTCACAATGAAGTCCCCCACCTTCCACCGTTGCACCGGCTGTACCGGCGCAGATGAAATTTAGAGTTCCCGTAAAGCAAAGAGACCATTCCATGGAATGGTCTCTTTGTTTTACTTTGCTTAGGCTACAGATGACGATTAATTCACGAAATCAATCTCCTGGAAAGCAGCCACCTCTACCTCCCAGCGTTTTGCAACAAATGCCTGATGCTCGGGATGACTATTATAGGCATCATAAGCCGCCTGGTCTTCGAACTCCATCGAGAAGCCATACTGGAAATCACATTTCACACTGACCTGGCGCAGCACCTCGAAATTCATCACTACCGGAATGGCGCTGAGAATCTCTGCTCCGTCCTGCAGGAAGGCAGCGGTCTCCGCAGAATCCGGCGCATGCTTCAATGTAAAAATAGCCATATGCCTGATTGTTCCGTTCTTCATCCTCTTCTCCCCTTCGTTAGCCGAAATACCGGTGATAGAAGCTGCGTGCTGCAGCAATATCACTGGTTCCATGAATCAATGCCCTCCCGTCGGCAAACACAACCATACGGTAAGGCTCCTCTGTAAATGAGACCAGATACGGATTGCTCTCCACCTTGCCGGTATTCAGCCTGGAGAGACGTACAGCTGTCTCCTGCAGATTGAGGCTTCTACGCTGCGCCGGGCGGATCTGGACCGTATCCCGGCCGCAGAGCACGTCACTGCGCTCAGTATTGGATGCAGACAGATACGGATAGACCGGACGGTCACCGCAGGATGGACAGTCTACTTTTTTCGCCGCCTTGACGCCAATCTCCTGCTGTTCACTCTGCCAGACATCGAACGTCAGCAGCTTGCCGCGCAGCTTCTCTTTGTAACCGCCGAGCAGCTTCAGCGCCTCAGCCGTTCCATTCGCCGTAACCATCTGCACAGCTTGCGGCAGAATGCCGGCAGTATCACAGGTATCCCCGCCCAGCGGGATAGTACCCAGCAGACAATTCAGACAGGGAGTTTCACCCGGCAGGATGGTGTATGTAATTCCGTAGCTTCCGACACAGGCGCCATAGATCCAGGGAATGCCGTGTTTTTGCGCCAGGTCATTCATGATCAGCCGGGTGTCGAAGTTATCCGTCCCGTCCATAATCAGATCTACTCCCGGAAGCAGGCTCTCCATCTCCTCTGCACGCACATCCAGCACATGGGCTTCAAGCACGATTTCCGAGTTAATCTCCATGAGTCTGGATTTGGCCGCAGCCGCTTTGGGCATCCGCAGACGGGCATCCTCTTCCGTATACAGCTGCTGCCGCTGCAGATTGCTCCACTCTACATAATCACGGTCCACAAGGATGAGCCGCCCTACCCCGCAGCGCGCCAAAGTCTCGGCAATCCCTGTACCCAGTGCGCCCATTCCAACAATCAGCACACTGGAACGTGCCAGTCCCTGCTGCCCCGCAGCACCGAACGGACTAAAGCGGACCTGTCTTGAATACCTTCCGTCCCGTCCCGCCGCTGATGCCGGAGCCGGTTTGTCATTGTCATTAGGACCCATTCCTGAACAGCCCCCTTTATCCAATAGAAAATGTTTATTCCGTTTATCACTCTATATTATGAAAATCCGGGAAACAGCGCCTTGCAGCGCTCCTCCCCGGACGTTGTAATTCATCTATACAGTCTGAGCAGACCACTGCTCCACATTCCATACCTTCGTTACCCAATCCTCGTAGAATTCCGGTTCATGGGAGACAAGGAGAATTGTCCCTTTGTATTCCTGCAGCGCCCGTTTGAGCTCTGCCTTGGCAACAATATCAAGGTGATTCGTAGGCTCATCGAACAGAATCCAGTTGCTCTCGCGCATCAGCAGCTTACACAGACGGACTTTGGCCTGCTCGCCACCGCTCAGCATACTAAGTGGACGGGTAATATGTTCATTCTTCAGCCCGCAGCGTGCCAGATGGCCACGTACTTCATTCTGGGTGAGACTTGAAAATTCATTCCATACATCTTCAATCGGGGTAATATTCTCCGCCTTCATTTCCTGCTGGAAATACGCTGAACTCAGGTAATCCCCCAGATAGGTTTTGCCGCTGTAGGTCGGGATTACGCCTAGAATCGTTTTGAGCAGCGTAGATTTGCCGACACCATTGTACCCGACAATAGCAATCTTCTCTCCGCGTTCAATCATCATATTCAGCTTGCTTGGCAGCAGCGGACGATCATAACCGATCTCGAAGTCAACGCCTTCGAACACGGTCTTCCCGCTGGCCCGGCTCTCTTTGAACTGGAAGGTCGGCTTCATCGCCTCTTCCGGACGGTCAATCCGTTCCAGACGTCCAAGCTGCTTCTCACGGCTCTTGGCCCGGCCCGATGTGGAAGCCCGCGCTTTATTGCGCTGGATGAAGTCTTCCTGCTTTTTGATGAAATCCTGCTGCTTCTCATAGGCATCAATGTGCTGGGCTTTGTTCATCCCCGCCATTTCCAGGAATTTCTCGTAGTTTGCCGTATAGCGGGTCAGCTTTGAGAACTCCAGATGGTAGATCACATCCACGATTTTATTCATAAATTCCGTATCATGGGAGATCAGCATGAAGGCATACGGATAATTCTTCAGATAATTGGTCAGCCAGTCAATATGCTCCACATCGAGATAGTTGGTAGGCTCATCGAGCAGCAGCACATTCGGTTTCTCCAGCAGCAGCTTCGCCAGCAGAACCTTGGTCCGCTGCCCCCCGCTCAGACTGGTTACGTCCCGGTCCAGACCGATTGCCGACAGGCCGAGTCCGCCCGCCATATCCTCCACCTTCACATCAATCATATAAAAGTCGCCGATGTCCAGCTGTTCCTGAATCGTGCCCATCTGATCCAGCAGCAATTCCAGCTCTTCGGGAGTGGCGTCGCCCATTTTATCAGTGATGGCCAGCATTTCTGCCTCCAGCTCCAGCAGCGGCAGGAAGGCATCTTTAAGCACATCGCGTACCGTTTTGCCTGCCGTAAGCTGGGTGTGCTGATCGAGATAGCCGTAACGGACACGCGGAGTCCACTCTAATTTGCCGCTGTCCTTCAACAATTTACCGGTCAAAATATTCATCAGCGTCGACTTGCCCACGCCGTTAGCTCCAACAATTCCTACATGCTCTCCATCCAGCAGGCGGAAAGATACATCCTTGAACAATACCCGGTCCCCAAAGTTGTGGGAAACGTCTTCTACAGTAAGTAAACTCATAAATTCTCCGCAAGCTCCTGTCTATATTATAAATATTACGAAACGGGTTAAGCACATACATCACTCCATTCTAGCACACCTATGTCCTGCGCCGAAATAGAAAATAAGCCTAATTCCTGCAAAACACGCAGAAAAAGTAGTGATTTCAACGTTTTTTCTGAAATATTCCACCATTTTTTGCAGGAAGTCGTCTATCCGTTCCCAGTTCAAGCATCTCTCCAACCGCTTGACCCAGCTTCCCTTTGAGCTGAAAAGGGTCCTGCTGAAGCGGCAGGCTGCACACTTTGGCCTGTCCCAAAGCAGAAGCCAGAAGCGCTGCCGCTGAACCGCCGGCCAGCGGCAGACAGATCCGCCAGTCCGGCTGAGGGGTTAGCCCGCTGCGGCGCAGCCAGTGCAGCGTATCCTCCAGCCGCCAATCCGCCCCGGAGGCCACCAGCACCGGCCTGCCGCTGGCTGTGAAGGAGGCCAGGGCCCCTTCGTAACCGCCTGTCCCCAGATCCAGAACCACGAAGGAATACGTCTCACCCGTCCGCTGAGGTAGTCCGTCAGCAGGCGCAAGCTTCCAGAAATCTACGTTGTTCCAGGTAAAGGGATGCTCCGGCAGCACTCCACCATGGATGGCACTTCTTTCAGGCACTTCTGCCATTCCTTTAATACGATTAAATACTTGCGCTTCAGGAGCGCATTCCACCCAGGCGGTGTGGCCAGTCCGCGACAAATAATGACTCACAGCCAGTGAAGTATGCGTTGTCCCCAGTCCCGGAGCTACGCCCAGCACAGCCACTACTAAGGTCTGCCGGGACTGCAGCCTAACAGAAGCAGCCTGTAAATCCGGCTTAAGCTCCGGCGTTGTCAGCTCTGCGGCTTCGGCTTCAAGCGGTTCAAGCGCTGACAGCACCTCCTCGGCACTGCCGTACCGCTCCTCCGGATGATGACGCAGTAGGCGCCGGATTACCGGAATCAACCGGTCCGGAATGCTGCTGTGCAGCTTCCGTTCCATTCCCGGCTGCCAGCTGCTGAATTGTCCGCCGGAAGCCATGTACAGCAGCAGTGCACCCAGCCCGTACAGGTCAGACAGCGGACTGCTCTGTGCGCCGCCATATTGCTCCGGGGCAGCGAAGCCGGCGGTTCCCAGCTTCTCCGTGTCTTCATCCGGTCCGTTTCTCTGCTTACGCGCAATACCGAAATCAATCAGTCGCAGCTCATGATGTCCGGTCAGCATAATATTGGAGGGCTTCAGGTCACGGTAGACGATCGGCGGACGATGACTGTGCAGATATTGCAGCACCTCCAGCAGCTGCCTGGCATAGCTGATAATCCGCCCTCCTGTAAGGGCTGCCGGATGCTCAATCATGTATTGATGAAGGGTTACCCCTTCAATGTAATCCATCACCAGATAACTATAGCCGTCACGGTCCGGCGGGAAAAAATCGCCAATCCGCGGCAGCTTAGGATGATTCAGTGAAATCAGCAGCTCTGCTTCTGCCTGGATGGCTCCAATGCTATGTCCTCCCCCTTCCCGTATCACACTTTCCTTAATCGCCCATACCTTTCCCGGCAGCCGCAAATCCTCTGCCAGATATACACGGCTCATTCCTCCTGCACCGATAAGTCCGGTAATAGAGTAACGTCCTCCAAGGATTTGTCCGGTTGTCAGCTTGCCCGCTACATTCATCTTTTTTCCTCCTTATTGTCACACAAAAAAGGGAAAGCATCCGCCGTCAGCACCTAGTACCGGCATGAAGCCGGCGGTGCAGATAGCGGGATGCTTTCCCTTATCCATGAACCTAATTAATATTTAATCATATAAAGTGTAATTTCATCGCGGTTGTGGAACAGCTGCTTCGCGCGCTGAATCTGCATCCGCTCACCTTCGAACATCGCAATAATCTCTTTGATCATCGCCAGCGGCTTCTTATGCATCAGCTTCACCGTGACAATGGCTGTGCCGCCTGGACTCAGACTGTGCAGCAGTCCGGTTACCAGCTTCGCCATCAGCTTGGGACTCCAGCTCATATCGCAGACCAGCAGATCAAATTCATTCTCACGGAATTTGACCTCCCCGGCATTTTTACGCAGAATCTTGAGTCCAGGATAATTACGCAGCGATTCATGCATCAGGGCCGGATCTACAGCGGTTACCTTAAGGCCGCGTTCCAGCAGGAACGAGGTCCAGCCGCCCGGGGAAGCGCCGATATCCACCGCATTCTTGAAGCTGTAGAACGGAATGGCGAATTCCTTCTCCGCCTCCATCAGCTTGAACTTGGCCCGTGAGATCTGCCCGTCCTCCTTGCGGAAGCGGATCATCCCGCCGTTCCAGCTGGAGAGGTTCTCTTCCGGCCGGGATACACCGGCATAGAGGGCTTCTCCATCTGCATATACGGATACCACCCATGCCGGCTCCTGCACGGTGAATTCTGCACCCAGACTGTCAAGCCTTCCCTGCAGCCACTCCCGCAGCTCTCCCGGGCTGTCTTCCCAGAAGGACGTGCTGCCCTTGCGGACATGCAGCGAGACCTTCTCACCCTCCAGCTCTGTCCGCCGGCTTAAGTATACGGCCAGCCTGTCCATAGCAGACATATCGCCTGTGTCCTGGAACTGCACCGGCTGGATATGCCGCAGGAAGATCGGTAGGTTCTGTGCCAGCATCCGCGATACCTCTTCAGGCTCTGCCTCCAGCGTTGCCAGGAACACTTCACCCGGCAGCAGCAATGTACTTTTCACCGCTCCGAACAGGCGGCGCAGCTCCTCTTGTGCATAGGGAGCAAAGCCGTGATTCGCAGTACAGATGTATCTTGAAATTATTTTTTCATCAGGAGCCATGTTTGGCTCGAGGGGTTCTTGCGTAAAATCATTCAAATCGATGTGCCTCCAGGTCTTATTTTTATCCAGGGACGGCCGCTATCCCATTCAACATCAACAGGTATATCGAAAGTGTCCATCAGCATTTCCCTAGTCAGCACTTCTTCCTTGGGACCGGCTCCCGCCAGCTTCCCGTCACGGATCAGCGCTACATGGGTGAAGAGCGGTACAATCTCCTCTACATGATGCGTTACATACACTACAGCCACATTGCGCTGCTTCAGCTTGTCGATCTCGGCCAGCATCTTCTCACGCTCGTAGAGATCAAGGCCGGCGCAAGGCTCGTCCATGATCAGCAGCTTGGGCTCGGCTATCAGGCAGCGCGCCAGCATCGCTTTCTTTCGTTCCCCCTGGGACAGGGTACCAAACGGATGGTACGCCAGTTCGCTGAGATTCATATCGTCCAGCAGCTTCAGCGCCTGCTCCTGCACACTTTGCGGGATTGCCTGATAGAAGCGCAAGTAGGCATAAGCGCCAGTTGCGACGACTTCCCATACGGGATCGCTGAGAGAGAGCTTTTCCATCAGGGACGGACCAATATAGCCGATTTCCTTGCGCACCTCACGTACATCACACTGGCCGAATTTGTAGCCTAGCACTTCAACAGAACCCTTGCTTGGAAACAGGTAACCGGTCATCATTTCCAGCAAAGTGGTTTTACCGGAGCCGTTACGCCCGAGAATTACCCAGTTCTCGCCTTGCTTCATTTCCAGAGACACATCATCAAGAATCAGGCTTTGTTCCCTGCGCAGGGAAAGATGTTGTAAAGATATCATTATGAGGTCACTCTCCTTATGTAATCCAGTACCCGTTCTACCGAGCCCATTGAATAAAAGATTTCCGGTTCAGCGCGGCGGTCCGCCTTCACTACCATCAGTGCAGGCACACTGGATATACGATACGTGTTTATAAGTCCGGGCAGCATATTTACGTTGCCCTCAGCAATCAGAAGTCCGGGCGGCAGCAGATGCTGTGCAACCTCCAGCATACGCCGCGCGGCCTTGCAGGTCCCGCATAGCGGTGTATACAAGAACACTACGATAGGTTCTCCCGGTCTTCCGAGCAGCTCCATCAGCTCTTCCTGATTCATATCCTTCATCCAGCCGCACCTCCTGCAGCAATTTCCTGCAGCCTCTCCAGCCCAAGCGGGCCATTGTACAGCTGTGTGCCGGCAGGAACGGCAGGATACAAGATTTCGTACATTTCCTTACGCCCCTCAAGGCTGGAGGTGTGCAGATAGATTTCCCGCGGGAATAATCCTTCGAGCACCATCCGTTTAGCCACTTCACCCCCGCAGAAATCCTCCGGGCCCATATCATAATCAAGCGACAGAATATCAACCGGGCCGCTGCGCAGCATCAGCAGACACTCTCCGGTGGTTCTGGCCAATGCAAAACCGGAAGGCCGTCTTCTCATATCGTCCATATATATATTCATCACGATTCATCCTCCGCTTCAAACCAATGCCTGACTACAGCAATTTCCGCCCTGTGAGTGCCGTCAGACCCTTTCTCTGTTTCCATCGCTACAGCAGACACATTGCGCAGAGGAGCAGAAGTCAGCAGCTCTCTCAGCGCCTTCCCGCCAATATGGCCTTGTCCGACCCTTGCATGCCTGTCGCGTCTGGAGCCGCAGGGGAACAGGGAATCATTCAAATGAACGGCAGCAAGATGCTGCCAGTAGCCCAGTGCTGCGCCCCGCTGCAGAAACTCGTCAGTATGCTGCGGATTCCATATCCCTGATGCGAAGGCATGACAGGTATCGAAGCAGAAGCCGATCTTCTCCGGATAATGGCACAATTCACGGACTTTGACCAGTTCTTCCAGCGTCATGCCTTCTTGGCCGTGATTGCCTGCCATATTCTCAATCAGGAGCTTCGTCCGGCCTTCCCATCCGGCCAGGGTGTCATTTATACATTGTATAATATTTTGATAGCCTTGTAATGGCTCCATTCCGGCAAAATGGCCAAAATGCACCACAATGCCCAGAGATCCGCAAGCCTCTGCGATCTCCAGATCATTGCGCAGCGAAGCAGCCATAACGGCTCTGCCTGCGCGATCTGCGGCCAGATTGGTCGGATAAGGGGTATGGGCAATGGAGACCATCCCCTGTTCCCGGCAATAATCGGCACAGCTGTGCGCATCCCGGAAGTCAACCGGCTTAAGCTTCAGACTGCGCGGATTCTTCGGAAAATATTGGAAACATGACGCACCGCTCTCCCTGGCGAACCGGGCAGCCTGCCCGTATCCGCCGCGTATGCTGACATGTGCCCCTATACCGGGATTAAGCGTCATGCTGGCAATCCGGGCAATAAAACACCTTGCGTCCGGACTGCTCTGTCTTGATAATCGTTCCCCCGCCGCGCAGGCAGGGTTCGCCGCCGCGGTCGTACACTTTACAAGCATCGTTGTAAGAGCCGGTAACCGTATCTCCGGTCATGAACGGCATTTCCATATAACCGCCAATCTCGGTTGCCTCCGTCAATACCTTGCGCACACTGTCATACAGCCGGGTTACTGCCTCCGGTGACAGATTCTGAACGAGCGTAGAAGGTAGAAGTCTTGCTTCAAAGGCAATCTCGTCGGCATAACAATTGCCGATTCCGGCCATAACATGCTGGTTGACCAACAGGCTCTTCAGCGCACCGCGGCGTCCTTTGAGCAGTCCGGCGAAGCGTTCAGCCGTCATCCTCCGGTCCAGCAGCTCCGGTCCAAGCTTACCCATTGCCGCTTCGCTTTCCTTAACAGACAGGAGATGCAGATATCCCAGGCGCAGGCCCATGAAGTAGAGGATATGCTCTCCAAAAGCCAGTTCAACCTGAGTAGTCCGGTCCGGACGCTCCTCCTCTGTACCATAGAACAAAAGTCCGCCTAGCATCAGATGAAGCAGCAGTCTTCTGCCGTCATGCAGATGGAAAAGGATATGCTTGGCACGGCGCTCTACGAACACTACACGCGCACCAACCAGACCGTTCACGAAATCCGCTGTCTCCATATTGATTGTTTTTTCTCTGTTTACGGTTACCCCCGTAATTGGAACATTTATTAGATGCTGGCTCAGCAGCTTTCTGTAATTCTCCATTTCCGGCAATTCCGGCATATTGTCATCTTCCCTTCCAGGTTGGTAAAAGGCATACCTTTGTCATTATACACCGAGCAGTACCATTAGTTCAGCTAAATCAGCACAAATTTCATCCGGCTTAACTCCTGTAACAGTCTGGTAGTGCTCCAGATTATCGCGTGTGGTCAGACCCGTCAGCACCAGTATCGTGCGGCACCCTGCATTCACACCGGCAGAAATGTCTGTACGCATGTTATCTCCGACTACAACCGCCTCCTCAGGTGTGATCCCCAGCAGTGAAGTCGCGTAGGTAATCAGATGGGATTCCGGTTTGCCGATCACTACAGGTGACACTCCGCTGGCTGCTTCAATTGCAGCTCCAAGGGTTCCGGCGCCGGGCATCACCCCGTCATCGGAGGGGAGCATCAGGTCCGGGTTCGTCAGCACAAACCTGGCTCCTTCCCGGATCCAGCGCGAGGCCCGGGCCAGTGATTCATATGTAAAAGAACGGTCGATGCCCTGGACAACATATTGCGGATTCTCCGTGACCAGGATCAACCCCGCCTCGGCGCAGGCCTGCACCAGTCCCTCTTCTCCAAGTATCGCCACGGTTGCTTCCGGTGATTCCCCAGCAATGTAGCGTGCCGCAGCAAGCGATGAGGTGCAGACCTCTTCCGGATTCGCATCAATTCCCATCCCGCGCAAATGTGCAGCAACACTTGCCGCTGTGCGTGAAGAGTTATTCGTGACAAACAGGAACGGAACAGCCGCTCTACGCAGCGCCGCTATCAGCCGATCTGCATCCGGAATCATCCGGCCGCCGTGATACAAGGTTCCGTCCAGATCAATTAATAAACCACCTGTATTGTTCATAATTCCCCCTGTTTGAATCCCGTTTATTTAATTCATTGCATTAATAGTTAATGTCATAAATAATAATTAATATTTTCTAACCATTTCCCGCAATAGTGCACTGTTGTTGCGTTAAAAGCTTGAAACAGAACTTTTCCGCTACTCCGTTTCGCCAATTTCTCTACTGCTTCGTACGCTTAATGCTCTCCTATTATTTAAAATTTAACATACTTCGTCGAACGATAGCGAACCGCTGTACTGGCAGGCCTTTTTTGGCATAGCCCTGTCATTTCCTGCGCTTTCCCGGAAAATAATTCATTCCCCGGGGGCATTTCCCGTGGCTCTCCGGTGGACCGGGAAGGTGCAGAATTCCTCCGCCAGCAGTGTAGCCGGGAAGATGGCCTGCGCCTCTTCCAGGAGTGGAATCAGCTCCTCCTGTGAGCTGTACCGCGAGCTGAAGTGGGTCAGCAGCAGTTCACGCCCGCCTGCCTCACGTGCCAGGTCCGCTGCTTGCCGGGCTGTGCTGTGATGATACTGATAGGCCATATCAGCCAGGTCATGAGCAAAGGTAGCCTCATGAATGATCAGATCAGCATCCTGCGCCAGCGGCAGTGTTCCCTGGCAAGGACGGGTATCGCCCAGAATAGTAACAATGCGGCCGCGTTTCGGCGCATGAATCACATCCGCTGCCCGGATTACAGTCCCGTCTTCAGTTGTAATATCTTCGCCTCTCTTCAGCTTGCCGTACAGCGGTCCCGGCTTCAGCCCGTAACTCTTAAGCAGCTCTGCATCGAGGTTGCCCGGACTGTCTTTCTCCGTTACCCGGTACCCATAGCTGTCAATTCTATGCTCCAGCAATCCCGCCTCAACCTTAAATGTATCATCCTCAAACACCAGCCCGCCGCTGTGCTCAATAATCTCAAGCTTGTAGGGGATTCGCGACTGGCTTGCAGACAGTGAAATATCCAGATAAGCTTTGATCCCCGGAGGTCCATACACTGTAAGCGGTGATGTACCGCCCTGATAACCACGGCTCGACAGCAGCCCCGGAAGGCCGAACAAGTGGTCACCATGCAAATGGGTGATAAACAGCTTCTCCAGCTTGCCCAGCCGCAGCGGTGAACGGAGAACCTGATGCTGTGTTCCTTCTCCACAATCGAACATCCAGAACGTGCGCCGTTCTTCAAGCAGCCTGAGGGCGATTGAGGTTACATTCCGCTGCAGTGTCGGTACCCCGGCATTTGTTCCCAAGAAATATATTTCCATTATGCCCCTCCTCTCTTCTCTCGTACTTCTTACCTTATTTTTATCATGCCGGTTCTTATGAAAAGAATTCTACTCTGTTTTGGCGCTGAAAGCATCTTTCAAGCGGAATCGGCTGGATACGATACATATAAATTCTTAAATTTCCAGCAAAAAACCTCCCGGTGACGGGAGGTTCCGCTATGACGGGCACAGCCCTTCTGACAGGTGATGATCAATCAGGGCAGTTTACAGCTTCTCCACATTGAAATACTGCGCTTCAGGATGTGCAAATACCATAGCCGATACGGAAGCCTCCGGCTCCATCATGAAGCCTTCGGTAAGGTGAACTCCGATATCCTCCGGAGAAAGCAGCTTGAATAACGGCCCTTGATCCTCCAGATCCGGGCAAGCCGGGTAGCCAAAGGATACACGGATTCCCTGATAACGCGCCCCGTGTCTCTGCTTCATCGTCATATCCGCCGGGTCCGGGAAACCCCAGGTATCCCGCATCATATGATGAACACGTTCAGCCAGACCTTCTGCCACCTCCAGCGCTACTGCCTGCAGGGCATGGGAACGGAGATAATCTCCCCGGTCCTTAAGCTCCGTGGACAATTCACGTACACCATGGCCGGCGGTTACGACCAGGAACCCGACGTAATCCATAACCCCGCTGTCCACCGGCTTCAGGAAGTCGGCAAGGCAGAGATACGGCTCAACGTTCTGCCGCGGGAAGGTGAAGGTATGCAGCACATTGGCAGGGTTCTGCGGGTCATAGATCAGGATATCATTCCCGCTCGACTGGGCCGGGAAGAACTGATACATGGCATGTGGAACAATGGTACCTTCCAGCATCGCCTGATGCAGAATATCGTCTACGGTTTCTTTCAATTCCACTGTACGCGCATCTCCCGCTGCCAGCTGCGCTTCCACGGAACCACGCAGCCCCAGATGATGACCAAGCAGCATCTGCATGTTCACATAAGGAATAATATGTCCGAGCGGATAATTGCGCAGGACATGACGTTCCAGATCCGGCGGAGTAAACACAGGGGCGTCCGCAGAAATCTTGGAGCGGACGGCACGCGTCAGCTCGGGAAGCGGCTGCTGCGGAGCCACAGCTACGGCAGCCTCTGCCTCTTGGCGTACCTCTTCCTCAATCTTGCCCCGCTCCAGCGGATTCATCAGCCGGTTGGCGATATCCAGACCGTCCATGGCATCCTTGGCATATAATACCAGACCGTCATATTCAGGCCGGATACGGGTTTTGGTGAACTTGCGGGTTAATGCCGCACCGCCGACCATAATCGGCACGTCGATGCCGGCAGCGCGCAGATCCTGCGCCGTCAGTACCATCTGCTGCGCCGACTTCACCAGGAGGCCGGATAATCCGATGGCGTCTGCTTTTTCCTTACGGAAGGCTTCAATTATATTCTCTGGCGGAACCTTTATCCCCAGATTGACGATCTCGTAACCATTATTGGAGAGGATGATCTCCACAAGGTTTTTGCCGATATCATGCACATCGCCCTTAACGGTTGCGAGCATAATTCTTCCTTTAACCGAGGTCTCATCCTTCTTCATAAACTGCTCCAGATGACCGACTGAGGCTTTCATTACTTCAGCGCTTTGCAGCACTTCAGCAACAATCAATTCATTGTTATTGAACAATCTGCCGACTTCCGACATCCCCGCCATCAGCGGACCATTAATAATCTCAAGCGGACCGGATAACTTCAAGGCTTCGTCCAGGTCAGGAATGAGCCCTTCCTTGGTTCCCTCAACGACATACGAAGCGAGACGTTCTTCCAGCGAGAGATTGGAGATCTTCTCTTTCTTCTCGACCTTCTTCTCCCGGAAAGCCGCTACGAACGCAGACAAAGTATCGTCATTCGTATTATAAATCAGCTGTTCGGCAAGCTTGCGTTCTTCTTCCGGAATGGAGGCATAACGCTCCACCTTTTCGGTATTCACAATTGCATAATCCAGCCCGGCTTTGGTGCACTCATAGAGAAACACAGAGTTTAGCACTTCACGGCCCGCTTCCGGCAGTCCAAAAGATACATTGCTAATGCCCAGAATTGTATGAACGGAAGGCAAAGCTTCCTTGATCAGGCGGATACCGTCAATCGTCTCTTTCGCAGAACCGATATATTGTTCGTCCCCTGTTCCGACAGGGAATACAAGGGTATCAAAGATCAGATCTTCAGCGGCCAGCCCATATTTGTTCACCAGCAGATCGTATGAACGTCTGGCAACCTCCAGCTTGTCCTTAGCCAGGATCGCCTGCCCGGTTTCATCAATTGTGCCCACAACGATCGCAGCACCGTATTTATGAATCAGCGGAGTCACGAGCTCGAATTTCTCTTCACCATCTTCAAGGTTAATGGAGTTAATAATCGCCTTCCCTTGGCAATATTGTAAGGCCAGATCAATAACCTTCGGATCGGTGGTATCGATCATTAGCGGGACTTTGACCTTCTTCACTACCAGCTCGAGGAAACGTTTGATATCCTCCGTCTCATCACGGTCAGGGTCCTGCACGCAGACGTCAATGACCTGCGCTCCGCTCTTCACCTGTGCGCGGGCAATTTCTGAAGCTTCCTCATACTTGCCTTCGACAATCAGCCGTTTGAACTTCCGCGATCCCAGCACGTTGGTCCGTTCACCGACCATGTAAGGACGGTTATCACTCTCAATGTACACAGGCTCTATGCCGGAGAGCGCCGGCGGATGAATGCCATCCAGCCCGCGCGGCGGAAATGCCGACAGGGTTTCGGCCATCGCCCGGATATGATCCGGGGTTGTGCCGCAGCAGCCGCCGGCAATATTCAGCCAGCCCTTCTCGGCGAAGCCGGCCAGCTTGCGGGCAAGTGAATCCGGAGATTCATGGTAGTTGCCGTTCTCGTCCGGAAGCCCGGCATTCGGATAGCAGCTAACCGCTGCTGAAGAAATAGCAGACAACGAACGGATATGATCGCGCATGAATTCCGGTCCGGTCGCACAGTTTAATCCGACAGAGATCGGCTTAAGATGCTCCAGTGAAATGTAGAAGGCCTCGATGTTCTGTCCGGCAAGCGTAGTTCCCATAGGTTCAATGGTACCCGAGATCATCACCGGCAGTGTAATTCCGCTTTTCTCGAAGGCATTGTGGATACCTATACTTCCAGCCTTCACATTCAGTGTGTCCTGGGAAGTCTCCAGCAGCAGGGCGTCTACCTTACCGTCGATCAACGCGACCGCCTGCTCCTCATAGCTGTCCACGAGCTCCTGGAACGTTACTCCTCCAGTTACGGAGAGCGTCTTCGTTGTCGGTCCCATTGCTCCTATAACGTACCTTGGGCGCTCAGGTGTATCGTATTTATCTGCAGCATTTCGCGCAAGTCTGGCAGCCTCCAGGTTAATCTCCCGGGCCCGCTGCGGGATATCATATTCTGCAAGCACCACAGAGGTGGCGCCGAATGTGTTGGTCTCAATCAGATCCGCACCGGCTTCCAGGTATTTCTCATGAATATCCTGAATCACCTCCGGCCGGGTAAGCACCAGCATTTCATTACAGCCATCCAGCTCATCCCCGCCGAAATCCTCGCCGGTAAGCGGCACCTGTTGAATCATTGTGCCCATGGCTCCGTCTAGTATCAATATGCGTTGCTGCAAGCTTTCTGCAAGTGTGAATTTGGCCACTTTCAATCCCCCCAGTAAAACATTAGAGTAAGTTTAGCAGAATAAAGGGAATTCGGAAAGCCTTCCTTTCCACCCTGCATTATTTGTATTGACAGTATAGCTACAGCTTACAAGCTCATCATGGCTGTACCGTGAGTTCTTTAGACGGCATAGAGTGCTGCGTCCGGGCAGTCACATGGGAAGTGACCGTATAGCTGCCGGCTTGCTCAAATGTACGTTCACTTACATAAGCTCCCTCTCCGTCACTTGCCCCTTTCAGCTGAGTGCTCTTGCCTGGCTCTGTATTATCTACAATTTCGAAGATCACTTCTTTGGCGTCCTCTACAACTTCACCGTCCTGACTAATGACAGCTTTAAAAACCACCTTGTCGTTAACGGATATTTCTTCCGGACTCCAGCTTAGCTCCACCTTGATTGGCACCATTGAGGAATCAGCAGCTGCATGCATATACATATCCTCTTCATTATTCCCTGAACAGCCGACAAGCGTCATACCCATGACAATGCAAATGAGACCTCTAAGTATCTTTGGCTTAATCATCTGGAGCCCTCCCGGTTCATCGATAGATTCATCTTCATGTTAACAACGAAAGTCAGATCGCTTTCTTCCTTATTATACACATTTTATTCAACTTGTCGGAAATAAGCTTCGTTAACCGCCCTATCACATGAGAATAGTCATATACATGAACAACATCCATCCAGATTCCTGCAGGTAAATCAAAAAAGCCAATATCCTATAAGGATACCGGCTTCATCTAATTCAGTTATAGGGAGTGCACCAATGGCAGAAGCTCCGAAAGATGGCTGATCTGATAATCTGGAGTAATGTCCGGGTCAGGAGTCTTGGCCGTCCGGTTGATCCAGACCGTCGTTAGACCTGCAGCCAATCCTCCGAGAATATCAGTCGTAAGCTTATCTCCGACCATGATCCCCTGCTCAGGCGTAATATCCAGCAGTCCGAGGGCATGCTCGAAGATTGTCTTGTCCGGTTTCCCTTTACCGAAGCTTCCAGAAATGACAATATGGTCAAAATACGGAATAAGCTCAGGTACACCATCAAGCTTCTCCTGCTGGAGTGCAGGACAGCCATTCGTCAACAGCAGCAGCTTCACCTTGCCGCGCAGCTCATCCAGCACCTGAAGCGTCTCTTCATATATATAAGGACGGCTGCGGCGCTCAGCGGCGAACTTGGCAGCGAGACGTGCCGCCAGCGCTTCATCGTCCACTCCAAGAGAGGCAAGTCCGCGGCGCCAGGATTCGGTGCGGTAGGCCGGAGCAAGCTGTTCCAGCTGCCGGAATTCCGGCTGGTCTCCAGCTGTGAAGTTAGCCCATAGTGCCTCAAAAGGATTAATCCCGATCAGCTTCGTGAACGGAAAAGTCTCGTAAGACTCATAAAGCGCACGCGCTTCTCTGCGCACCGCCTGCTCAAGCTCCTGCGGATCAACAGAATCCCCTGCAGACTCAGAGGCGTAGCGGAATGCTTCTTCCACACTTCGATCATCCCATAGCAGTGTATCGTCAAGGTCAAATAGTACGGCGGTAATCGGCATTTCGTTCTCCCACTCCCTATGCTGGTCTATCTTACTATTCGTGCACTACTTCAATGTTGTTGTTCTTGCCGAATTGTTCCAGGCGTGCAGCCATAGCGGCGGTGTCATACCGGTTAATCAGCTTGGAGAAAATCCACTGCTTGCGCTTGCCTTTATACTTAATGGTAACTACACTGCGCGACAAGGTAATCTTCTCAATTTCAGCTGCTGGCAAAAAGCGTTCACGGTTGTATTTAATAGTAGACAGACGGGCGCGTTCCACCTTAAGGAACGGACGGCGGAAGAATAACAGCGCGGCAAGCAGGAAGTACAGTACTACCCCCAGCCAGTTGGCCAGTATTCCGCTTCCTTTCGCTTCATCAATGGAACCGACTACCCAGAACATAATGCCAAGCAGCAGTAACACGACAGGGAATACAATATTCCGGCCTTTGAAAATATCGACGCTCTTTGCAGCAGCTTTAGAGCTCGCCCCATAGATCGTCTCTTTTCCCTGCTTCTTTCTTTGCTGATTGATTTGCTTGGTGTTGCGTTGAACCATTCTTTCCCAAGAACGGGCCATGTTAGTTCCCCCTAGTCATCCTGTATTATCTATGAAAAGGCCGCAGACTAAGCTTTACGTCCGTTGTTGCCTTCTTCATGCTCCGGATTATCCACAATCTCAATGGTATCAAGCTGGGCCCGGAAATTGCTGCGGATATTGCCCAGATAAATCTCGCGTAGTTTGGCACGTTCTGCCATTTCTTCCTCATTCAGGCCGCCATTCTTATGTTTGCGTGCCAATTCATTGATGCGTGCGACCAATTCGTCAATATTCAATACTTTCCCCTCCCCTATAAATTCATTCTAACTTTGCCATGAGAAAAAGAGCTTGTCAAGGTCTACCCCCTGAAAGCTCTCTTAGTCAAACACCAGTATGCTTCTTTCGGTTAATATACCGGCACGGTCAGTATATCTCCTGCCTTAATTCCACTGTCCTTCAGACCATTTGATTTCTTGATCCCTTCTATATATACAGCAGTCCTCATGTCATCCGGTTTATTCTTGAGGGCAATGCTCCATAAGGTGTCTCCGCGTTCAACTACGATCCGTTTCACAGGCTTCATTAAAGAGACAGAACCAGCGAACACATTACCGACTACTGTAAATCCGGAAATCGTGAGTAATAATATTAAAGAAATCTTGATGAAGCTGACCTGGCGGAATATTGAGGTAAGTACAGACAGCAGGCGAAGGGTCTTGTCTCTGAAATGTGCCAATGGATTATGGGGTAATGGATTACCGGGAGCGGACACCTTGATATCCTCATTGTAGATACTATTGTAGGTACTGTATTTTAACATAAATATCGTCCTCCAAACACTTGTTCTCACTTTCGAAAATAATATAACACGAACATGTGTTTTGATCAATAGTTTTTTCGAACAACTGTTCCCTTTATTTTTCAGGCTATAATTCTCACAATTTAGAACTTATGTTTGTACGAACGGCAGTTCTATGTTATAATTTTCCCAAACATAGTATATGGGGTTGATTCCGATGTCAAAGATTTCGAGTCGCCAGCTGGCGATCCTGGAATTTATACGTAACGAAGTCCGCAGCAAGGGTTATCCTCCGTCCGTTCGGGAAATTGGCGAAGCTGTTGGCCTGGCCTCCAGTTCTACAGTGCACGGTCATCTGGACCGGCTTGAGAAGAAAGGCCTGATCCGGCGCGATCCTACGAAGCCGCGTGCAATTGAACTGCTCGGCCAGGAAGATTCAGAGAATGTACATCAATTCGTCCAGACGGTTACCCGTATCCCTGTAATTGGTAAGGTTACTGCTGGTGTTCCTATTACTGCTACAGAGAATATTGAGGATTACTTCCCGCTTCCTACTCATTACGTAGGGGATAACAAGGTATTCATGCTTTCTGTACTCGGCGACAGCATGGTTGATGCCGGTATTATGAACGGAGATTATGTTATTGTCCGCCAACAGCAAACCGCTGACAATGGTGACATCGTTGTTGCGATGACCGAAGAAGATGAAGCAACCGTTAAGACCTTTTACAAAGAACGTGATCATATCCGGCTGCAGCCGGAGAACCCGGCTTACGAGCCTCTCCGCCTTAACCGCGTTACTATTTTGGGCAGAGTCATTGGATTATTCCGCGATATCCATTAATCTTTCTCCTCCATAATCAGGCTGCTCCGCATCACGCGAAGCAGCCTTTTTCCTTTTTAGATCCTGTTACGCTTGCCAAAAATGCCAAAAAACCGACATAGGAACATTTGTTCCCATGTCGGTTTTTTGGCATTTTTTACTCCGAACCGCTTTAGCTATCCGCACATATCCTGTTACAAAGGAGTGCTGATCCCATGCCCCCTTTTTCCTTTTTAGATCCTGTTACGCTTGCCAAAAATGCCAAAAAACCGACATAGGAACATTTGTTCCCATGTCGGTTTTTTGGCATTTTTTACTCCGAACCGCTTTAGCTATCCGCACATATCCTGTTACAAAGGAGTGCTGATCCCATGCCCAACTATCGAATTATTGTCGACCTTTCACAGCGCATGCTTTATCTGCTTGATAATGACACCGTAACCAGAGGATTTCCTGTCGGCATTGGCCGGATGCTGACCGTCTCGCCGGTAGGCGAGTACACGATCATTAACAAGCAACCCAACCCGGGCGGACCGTTCGGAGCCTTCTGGATGGGCCTGTCCAAGCCGCATTATGGAATTCACGGAACGAATGACCCTTCCTCCATTGGCCACATGGTCTCCCACGGCTGTATCCGCATGTATAACCAGGACGTGGTCGCGTTGGCTGCCATCATTCCCATTGGCACCCGTGTAACCATCAGGGAGTAGCCGCAAACATGCAGCCGCCTATAAATTCCTATAGTTGAACACAAGAACCCCTTTGACGAGTTTTCGCCAAAGGGGTTCTTCACAGCATTATTGCATAGTTTGCTCATAACCAAGCTCGTCCAGAATACTTTCAGCGAGACTCCACTGTTCCGCAGGTGAGTCTTTGCTTTTTTTGGCGTAGACCAATGCACTCTTGGTAACTTTCTCGATCAGCCTGCGTCCCTGCTCTTTCGTGATGGACACTTCCATCCCGGAGCGGCCCACCACCTCAGACAGACAGAAGAACGCAATCCGCATCGCGTAATTGTCTCTGCTGAGGAAATAGAACAAATGAGGCACGTTCTTGAGCAGACGGTCAACCCAGTTCGTAATCTCCCGAACCTGATAGACTTCCCGGCGATCCTGCTCATAACCATTGAATATAATTATGATTTTGCCCCGTATCCGCTTCTTCTCATATTTCTTAAATTCACGCAAATAGCTCTCCAGCCGCCCCTTCTCCACATCTTCTCTGGAGACATTCAGCACGGTGGTTCCGGCTGCAACCAATTCAGAATTTTCTGCCATAGCCTCAGCATCTGCGTTAACAGACGGTGTACTATCCTGTAATTCCGGCAACCCCAAACGCTGGCGTAATTGATCGTCCATTTTTCACACCCTCCTTTACCAAGCTCTTGTGCAGCTTGTTCACCATGTTATCCTGATATGTAACGTTCTTCAAACCTGATACTCTTCATCGATCAATTATACTCCGAGCCTCCCACAGTCTCAATCGCACGCCAAAAAGACATCCGCAAGGATGTCTTTGAGTGGATTCATATCCTTTGCCTACTGACTACAACACGCTGCGCAACAACCGGATAGCAATAGTGTTTAAACGAATCGCTTCACGGATGGATGCTCTGGCAGCCAGCAATTCTCTTCTGGCACGTGAACCGCTTGGAAATCTGCGCAGGTTCTCATTAATTTCCTCAAGTCTTTCCAGCAGGATTGCTCTTTGTGCGAGCAGTGCATTAATTGCTCTGCGGATTCTGTTTCGTTCTCTTTGCGTCATCATTACACCTCTTTTACGTTTTATAGTATAAGAAATGCAAAGATTGGCTTCGGAGACTGTGTGATTTGGCAGTAATATTATAATTAGCTTTCTTTGACCTTGATGGAGATTATATTTACAGGATTAAGATACTTGCCTCCTGCCGGAATCCAGCCTGTCAAACCACCGGATGTCAGATAGGTCCTAGCTTCTGCCGCCGATTCAAACACAGATTCTAGCTCTTCAATTTGACCATTCACATACTGAAGCTCAAAAATAACTTTACTCACTTGCGACCACCTCCTCAGCTACTAATTCGTTACCCCGAAGCGTTTACCTGCTTTTACTTCTTGGGCAGCCTTACCCGGAACTCAAATTCGTCACGTCTATAGGTCATTCCGGCCAGCAATACATACTCCGGCGTCCATTTCTGTACAGGTCCGGCGTAATCAGCTATAACATGCGGTTTACCCTCGATTAGCTGAACGACATAGACCTTCACCTGGGCAAGTGCCGCCGCGAATATATCAGCATCACTTGAAAGAACTTTATACGCAGTATTCAACATCTTTCCTCCTTAGTGCACACGCAAGAATGATAAGGATTCATAGAGCAAACAAATCAGTTCAATTATACCGGGTTCTGGAACAAAATGCATACCCTATTTAGAGTTTAGAGCTTGATGAAAATGATTTTAAACAGCCCAAGGTATTTGCGCTTTGCCTTAATATCACCGATAAATGTCTTACCGTCTTGAATGTCAGGTATGCTGAATGTGGAGAACAGAATGTAATTTTCCCGGATTGTAAACGATTCGACCATAGGCTGAGCGACCAGACTGGTAATTCCTCCAGCTAGCTCTACACCCAGTGTTTCCTCCAGATGATTCACAGCGTATTCTCCAAAGTCCTCTTTACCCGGATTCATGACTGCTAGTAAAACTAGTACTACTACTATAATTAGAAAAGACAGTTTTGCCGCTGTTTTCTTGCGGACTCTGCGTTCAGGCTGCGGTGCATTATATCGCGGGTTCATGCTTATTCCCTCCAGCTACAATATTTCTTGAATCGCGAACACTAACGGACTCACAATAAACCTGCAGATTATAACCAGCACATCAACCGGCCCGCTTATCCCCACATCCATTCCGCTCCAGTCCGGACTACCTGCTACCGGCGAATCCAGCCCGTATTGCTCTATAATCCGTTCCCTGGTTTCAGTTGACATGCCAGTCCCTTCTGCAGCTCCAGCCTGAGAACAAATTAGCGTTAAGAATAGGATCATTGCAATGATACTTACATATTTATTTCTCATTTCATACCCCTATGTATCTTATTTATTAAAAAGGAAATACCGACACCGCAACGATCAGTATCAGCTATAACAGCAGTAGATCCCAAACCGAAACCCTCTAAACATATGCTTCACTACAGCCCTCCCTTAGTCATAAAAGTAATTTCCAACGTAAGCACCTTCAAAAGGTTCCTGTAGTGTATATATGATCTAGTATATAGGACATGGTACATTATGTAAAATAAACAAAAACCAGCAAACATCACCCTATCGGTCACAAAAAAGCTTTTAACAATGTCCTTATTTAATAATCTTTCGGTACATTTAAAATGCAGGCTTATAAATCCCCATTTAGCCCGGCGAGTCGGTTTATGTTTAATTTCTATTAAATATCCATTATCCTAAATAATAATTTTGAATTTTATATGTATTTTGTAAAAAAGAATTGAAATATTTTCTCATATATTTATAATAATTACCAGATATATGAAGGGAGACATCACGAGTTTGTCCACTAGAGATACTCTTCCCCTCATGTCTTACATTGAAATTGACCGCAGATTATATCCACGACCTATTCACACCTTAAGACAGAGATCGACCAGAAACCCTAAAAGCATTTCTCGTATTCTTAATTCGTTATATGAGAGCAATTACATCACCGTGGGTGATTTGATGGAAGCTTCATTGGCTGAATTGCGTTGCTTAAGGAATTTTGGCGTCACGGGGCAAATGATTGTCGTCGAGTTGTTAGAGGCCCATACCAAACAGTTGTCTGAGACATCCCGCTAAGGACCTTTTTAAAGGTTCTTTTTTATTATCTTTTTTCTCCAGCTTAATCCGAGCTATTCCCGCAACAATTAATCCTATGATCATTAGCACGATGCCTTTTCTATTTTTTAAATGAAGCTCTTAAGTTATTTTCATTTTCACGCTGCTTATGATAGGGTCTCGCTGCTTTCGAATAATTTTCATTCCGCTTCATTGCATTACTTCCTAATCAAAGTCGAGCAGCTTCCTGATAACAGCCATCTTACATATTTAATTGAAGCAAGAAAAGCAAACAGAATCCCTCCATCAGTTCAATGGCGGAAAGTGGCCCTTCGGCCAGAAGATGAGGCTCATTGGATGGGAGGTTATAAAGCTCCGATCATTTAGTCCTAGGCAATTACAACCATTTTAATACATTTATTATTTTTCGACTCATTTATATACATTATTACATAATACCTTATTTCAAATCATCCTTACTACTCATATACATTATTATCCATTAGGGGTATTGTTTTTATGTAACTAAATTCTTTTTTGGGAGGTTTATCTATTTATGAAAAGGAAATTGCTTGTTGGACTTTTAACCATTGCCGCATGTTTTACGGTAGGATCGACATCATTTGCTGCTGAAGCTCCATCTTCTACTCTTAGCTCTTCAACTTCAATTTCTCCAAACGCTGTAATAAAACCAATTGACGAGACTCAGGCTATTGTTAGAATGCAAGTAGGCGAAACTATATGGTTGACTGGCTATAATTTTTGGTATATTAATTATGACGGATCTATTGAAATAATACCGGCTGAAGGAAAGTTTACTGCCTTACATCCAGGAACCAGTACTGTCGCAGCTGACTTTGGGAATGGTATTACATTTTATTATATTATCTTAGTAAACTAAGTCTTAACGATGCGCAAGAAATGATAATTCTGTTATCCAAACCGACAAATTTATTAATTCAAAAGATAACCCGTCAGACATAAGCCCGGCGGGTTATTACGTATGCTCTGAATTCAATAAACCCACGGTATTTTGAATAATTCTTATACATGAATGAACCATCCGCCTTCCAGCTCCCCTCTATTTTTAATAGTATGTAATAAAAAGACGCCCAAATCGCTCCAAGGCCAAACTCAAAACACCCTTTAAGCAGTTTAATGTGATAAACAAATTTTTAATAGAAATGCACCTCAAAAAATTTCGAGGTGCATCCTTGTTAGATTTAAAAACTAATGTTGTAATGAGCAAAATTCAGATGATACTGTGTCATTGCAGTGAAGTTAGGATTGTCTACGACCACATATATTGTTGCTCCAGGCGGAAGCAAAACATTACTAAACGATTGCGCTTCAGCAGTTCCTGCCTTTCCTGTGTAAAGTGGGCCCAGTTCAGCGAGACCATTATTGTAATTAATAATTATACCCGCTCTTGTAGGACCGTTACCACTAAATCCTCCCACATGAACACCAATTCTTTTGAGATTTGTTGTTGTATTTGTCCACTTAAACCAATCTTGATCGGTAGCACTTTGGATGAACAGATCATATATCGCACCACCGTATTCATTCGGTGTAATGGTAAGCGCATTCTCTCTACTATCACCAATTCCAACAACGTAAGGAGTGATTTCGGCCGCTGAAATGTTTCCTTCAGCAAATGCGGAAGCCGATGGGATCATTACTACAGCTGAGATAAGAAGAACAGAAAGAAACTTTTTAATTTTCACAATTCTTCCGCCTTTCCAACTATTGTTAACCGGCCGATTACACTTAAATAATACATCTTTACCTTTTGTTAATACATAGTCCATAAGTTGTCAATTTTTATATTATTCTACCGATACTTTATGTCTGTTGTTGTTGAAGTATGAATAAAACCCTCCCTTCCTGTCATGTGGATATTTACATGCACATTAATGTAGGGACAAAGCCTCGTTATTTAAAGAAGAGCATAAAAAGTTTCAAAGATAAGACCTCAATTTCCATCCTTTTATACTGGTCGCGAAGAGTAGATCAATATGGTGAGCTTTATATGCACTGAGCAGGAAAAGTCCCCTGGCCTATAAACACAAAAAGGCCCCCGGCGCTTAAAGCGCCAAGGGCTGCTATATCCTAGTAAAGCGTCATGTACTGATCTCTTTCCCATTCGTGAACCTGGGTGCGGTAGATATCCCATTCAATTTCTTTAAGTTCGTAGAAGTGGGCCAGCGCATGTTCACCCAGAGCTTCAGTAATAACATGGCTGCGGATCATTTCGTTCAGGGCTTCCTTCAGATCGGACGGCAAGCTTGGGATGCCTTCTTCAATCCGCTCTTCCTCAGACATCACATAGATGTTACGGTCGATTGGAGCCGGAAGATCAAGCTGGCGTTTGATTCCATCCAGACCTGCCTTCAACATTACAGCAAGTGCAAGGTAAGGGTTAGCTGCCGGGTCCGGGTTACGGACTTCAACGCGTGTGCTGAGCCCTCTGGAAGCCGGAATACGGATCATCGGGCTGCGGTTACTCGCAGACCAGGCCACGTAGCAAGGAGCTTCATAACCAGGCACCAGACGTTTGTATGAGTTGACAGTCGGGTTAGTGATGGCAGCAAAAGCACGTGCGTGCTTCAGAATCCCTGCCATGTAATAACGGGCTGTTTTGCTCAGACCCAGTGTGTCACTCTCGTCATAGAACATGTTCTCGTTGCCTTTGAACAAGGATTGGTGTGCGTGCATACCGGATCCGTTCATGCCAAATAGCGGCTTAGGCATAAAAGTAGCATGCAGGCCGTGCTGACGGGCTACCGTCTTCACGACAAGCTTGAAGGTTTGAATCTGGTCCGCTGCCTTGATAGCATCGGCGTATTTGAAGTCAATTTCATGCTGGCCGGAAGCCACTTCATGGTGGGAGGCCTCCACTTCAAAGCCCATTTCTTCAAGCGTCAATACGATTTCGCGGCGGCAGTTCTCCCCAAGATCCATCGGCGCCAAATCGAAATATCCGCCCTGATCGTTCAGTTCAGTGGTCGGGTTACCCTTCTCATCTGTTCTGAACAGGAAGAATTCAGGTTCAGGTCCAACGTTCATAGCAGTGAAGCCCATTTCTTCAGCTTCGAGCAGACAACGTTTGAGGATACCGCGCGGATCTCCGGCAAACGGTGTTCCGTCTGGCATATACACATCACAAATCAGTCGTGCAACACGACTATCCGTCACCCAAGGGAAAATCACCCAAGTGCTAAGGTCCGGATACAGGTACATATCGGATTCTTCGATCCGGACATAACCTTCGATGGAGGAACCGTCGAACATCATTTTGTTGTCGAGTGCCTTTTCCAGCTGACTTACGGGAATTTCCACATTTTTGATTGTTCCGAGCAGATCGGTAAATTGCAGGCGAATAAACCGGACGTTCTCGTCCTTGGCAATACGCAGAATATCCTCTTTAGAAAAGCTCACTTTACCCTCTCCCTTTCAAAATCTCTATGTTATTTATTAAAAAACCGGGATAGCTCGCCTTGGATTAGAGACACTTGTCCCGGTCTTTTACCGGAAACCAGTTCCTGCTTAAGCAGACGGTGAAGCTGTGAATCGGATAACTCTCTACGCCGAACCTCTGTATCAGGGGTAATGACTGTAGCTTCTTCGGATTCCTTCGAGACAGGATTCATCACCTGCTTAATGCCGGCAATATTAACACCCTTCTCAATCAATGCCTTGATCTCTAGCAGACGTTCAACATCATTAAAGGAGAACAAACGCTGGTTGCCGGATGTGCGCGCGGGTACGATCAGACTGTGCTGTTCATAATAACGAATTTGTCTGGCAGATAGATCGGTTAACTTCATTACGATTCCTATAGGGAATAATGCCATATTTCTGCGGATTTCATCACCCATGACTCATCCAACCTTCCAATGATCTTTTTCTCATCTCATTGTACATTTCCTTATATGGCGTGTCAATGGTATGTGAGTTTTTCTCACAAGATTTCTTTAAGCCAATGAGAGATTAAGTGAACAAAGTGTCAGCTACATGGGACCTGGCTTCCCGCAGTATATCACATAGATCAATCCTCAAGCAAAAGTACCGTACTGCAAAACAGTTTCGCCCAAACGCGTATAATGCACAACTTCAACTTTTCTGGAACTCTTATTTAATAGAAAAAGTGACCGGCTAAGCTTTAATCACCAGCTCCCCTTCTCCCGCCGGAGTCTCAAATCCGCTCAAAAACCGGGTCAGAATCTCTTCCGTGATTGGAAAAGCCGCATTAGCATCAAAACGCCCGCTCCGGATGAGAAGCCTTTGACGCAAATCGTCCGGATGGACTTTTAAATGTATCAGCGCCCACTCGCCTCCAAGATGCTCAATCAGTTGCTTATATTCAGCCCGCTTCTGCCGCTGCCAAAAGCTGAAATCAATAACAACATGACGGTTCGACTGAATTAGCTTCACCAGCTCCCCCCGCAGCTTGTTTTCCGACTGTTCCTTAAAGGATTCATAAGCCTGCTCCGGATAATCTATACCAAAACGGCCATGTGTACTCCAAATATCCTCATCGATCGAGAGCCGGACGAACCCCGCTTTCTCCAGCTTCAGCGCAAAGGTTGTTTTCCCCGAGCCAGCCACACCGCACATCATCACTACAACGGGAGCTTCGCTCACATTTTTTTGTTGTGTAAAATATTCTATCGCTGCCGCTTCATTCAGCATAGACTTCATCTCCTCTTCACTTTGAGCATATGGGAACGCTTCTCCTTAAACTGCGTAGATACAGTATAAAACTACTACGGGGTGACTTCTATGAACCAGAATAATCTCATTTGTAAAGCTTGCGGAAATAACACTTTTGCTGAAGGAAAACTGGAGGGCCACGCTAACGTAAGGCCTGTAAATAACTACTTCTCTTTTGGTTCGAAGCTTACATTAACAATTTGCAAAAGATGCGGTGAAGTGGCTTCAATGAAAGTAGATAAATTCGAGAAATTCTAATTCAGTCTTCCAATGCAAATAACCGGACAGCCATCTGCTGAGTGTCCGGTTATTGCACGTTCTCAATTAATTAAAGTAAATTGCGCTCTCTCATACTTTGCAGGGCCATTAGTACCCCGTACTTTACATGAGAATAAGTTAATCCGCCCTGCATATACCCGATGTACGGTGCCCGGATTGGCGCATCCGCTGATAACTCCAGACTGCCGCCCTGAATGAACGTCCCTGCCGCCATAATGACCGGATGCTCATAACCAGGCATATCCCATGGCTCGGGAACAACGTGGCTGTCTACTGCCGCTGCACGCTGAATTCCCTGAACGAAAGCAATCAGATGCTCAGGTCCGTCGAAAGCTACCGCCTGGATCAGATCCGTCCGCGGCTCATCCCAGGCCGGCTTGGTCGTAAACCCGCAGCGCTGGAATACAGCGGAAGCGAAAATACTGCCCTCCACAGCCTGCCCTACGGTATGCGGAGCCATGAAGAGCCCCTGATACAGTCCACGCGTCGTCCCCAGCATGGCACCGACCTCTCCGCCTATCCCGGGAGCAGTCAAGCGGTATGCGGCCAATTCCACCAGATCTGCCCGGCCGCAGATATACCCGCCTGTCTCGGCAATTCCGCCGCCAGGATTCTTAATCAATGAACCGGCAACGAGGTCAGCACCAACCTGAGGGGGTTCCAGAGTCTCGGTGAACTCTCCGTAGCAGTTGTCTACGAATACAATTACATCAGGTTTTAGTGTTTTTACCTTCGCTACCATCTCACCGATCTCAGCAACAGTGAAGGAAGAACGCCAATCATAACCTCGGGAACGCTGGATTCCTATGACCTTAGTTTTATCGTTTACCGCAATAGCAACCTCGTCCCAGTCAATTTTACCGTCAGCCGTCAGTGCAGTCTCGCGGTAGCCGATGCCAAAGTCAGCCAGAGAGCCTGTCCCGTCACCGGGCTTGCCAACTACCTTATGCAGTGTATCGTAGGGGCGTCCTGTAATGTATAGAAGCTCGTCTCCGGGACGAAGCACACCAAAGAGCGCCGTAGATATCGTATGAGTGCCAGAAGCGAAATGCGGGCGTACGAGCGCCGCCTCCGCGCCGAATACTTCGGCATAGACCAGATCCAGTACCTCACGCCCCCGGTCATTGTAGGCATATCCCGTAGACCCGGCAAAATGAAAATCACTGACATGCTGGCGCTGGAAGGCTTCAATGACCTTCCACTGATTATGATCTACAATTTTATCCAGCCGTTTAACGGCAACTTCAATTTCAAGCTCCGCAGCTTCCGCTGCCTGTAATAGATCCTCTGCAAATACTGCCATTTCCCCTCAATCTCTCCTTACCCTACTTTTACTTGTCAAAGCTGAACACATCTACGCGATTCCAAGAGGAACGGTGTCCGTTTCAGCGAGAAACCCCGCACAGCAGCGCCTGCCCCGAATGATACGAAGCAGAACTGAGGCTGTGCGGGGACTTGTAATGCCTGTACCTATACCAAGCCGGCATGCACTTATTGCGGTTCGATAAACTCAGCAAGCTTGTAGCTCCATTTATCGTAGTCCTCTTTATTCAGACGAACATTATAGAGTACGTCATTCCCGTCATAATTCTGCTCAAGTACTTCTCCAACCCGGTAGAGCAGTGATGACAGGTCTCCCCGGTCCCCGGGAATCCGGAAGATCAGGGTGTCCCCGGCCAGTTCATCGCTGATTATCTCCGTAATCCGGGTCAGGTCATCCTGATTAAAAGCACTGATCTTCAGGAATCCCGGACCTGTAGGAAGCATTTCCAGCTGCTCCGGCTGGCACAGATCGGTTTTGTTGAACAAGACGATCTGCGGCTTTCCTGCGGCTCCCAGATCCTGCAGAATCGACTGGACAACATCCATCTGCTCTTCACGCATCGGCGAAGAGGAATCAACGACATGCAGCACCAGATTCGCTTCATTCACTTCCTCCAGTGTAGCCCGGAAAGAGGCTACCAGATCATGCGGCAGGTTCTGAATGAACCCTACAGTATCTGTAAGGACAACTTCTTTACCCCCAGGTAGCTGGAGCACGCGTGAAGTCGGGTCGAGGGTCGCAAACAGCTGGTTCTCAATATAGACATCCGCATCTGTAAGCTGCTTCAGCAGCGTGGATTTGCCGGCGTTGGTATAGCCAACAAGTGCCACCTGTACAGCGCCGCTCTTACGGCGGCGTTCACGGTGCAGCTCACGCGTCTTGACGACCTCATCAAGCTGGCGTTTCAGCTCGGTAATCCGGTCGCGGATATGGCGGCGGTCGGTCTCCAGCTTGCTCTCCCCTGGTCCTCTCGTACCAATCCCGCCGCCGAGCCGCGACAGATTCTTGCCGTGTCCGGACAGTCGCGGAAGCAGATAGGAGAGCTGCGCCAGCTCTACCTGAATGATGCCTTCCCGGGTTTTTGCCCGGCCGGCAAAAATATCAAGGATCAGCTGGGTCCGGTCAATAATCTTCAGATCCAGAGACTCCTCCAGATTCCGCACCTGTGCTCCGGACAGCTCCTGGTCGAAGATCGCCGTATTGGCACCCAGTCCGTCAGCGGCCATCCGCAGCTCTTCTACCTTTCCCTTACCGATGAACCATTTGGAATCCGGGGTTTCCTTGTTCTGCCGGATGACATCGAGCACCTCCACCCCGGCCGTTTCAGCCAGCTGGACCAGCTCCTGGAGTGAAAGCTCGGGATCAATGCCCGTGCGTTTGATTTTGTCAGTGACCAGACTGACGAGTATTGCCCGGTCCTGAACATCTGTTTGGGTATCATGTGTGGTGATTGCCATTAATTAAGTGCTCCTTATCTGTATGCATTCATGTCTTACAATTTGAAATCCTCCGTCCGCAGTGTCATCAGCTCCTGCTTGCCGGGACTTGTGCTTTCATACTGATTCAGCAGCCGTACCGCCTGCGAGCGCACCGCCTTCTCAATACTGTTGCGCACATACCTTGCGTTGCTGAAGGCATGCAGACTTTCTGTTTTTTCAAGCAGTAAAGCCTGCTTAAGTTTGAGTATGGCCTGCGGCATCAGAATATAATCGCGTTCTTTGGCCATTAGCTCGGCAATCTGCAGCAGCTGGTCAATCGTATAGTCAGGAAATTCCACCTGAATCGGAAACCGTGAGGGCAGACCGGGGTTGCTCATCAGAAAATAGTCGATTTCCCCGGAATAACCGGCCAGAATCAGCACAAATTGGCTCCGGTGATCCTCCATGGATTTCACCAGTGTGTCGATGGCTTCCTTGCCGAAATCCTTATCTCCCCCGCGGGCCAGACTATAGGCCTCATCGATAAAAAGAATGCCGCCCAGCGCCTTTTTCACCAGATCCCGCGTCTTCTGGGCAGTGTGCCCGATGTATTCGCCCACAAGATCGGCCCGTTCCACTTCAATGAGATGGCCTTTGCTGAGCACACCCATCCGCTGGAACAGCTTCGCAACAATCCGTGCTACGGTCGTTTTGCCTGTGCCGGGATTTCCCTTGAAGACCATATGATAGGCCTGGCCCCCGCTGGCGAGTCCGGCTTCACTGCGCATCTGCGCTACCTGCAGCAGGGCATATATCTCAAAAACTAGCTCTTTGATATTATCCAGACCTACTAACGCGTCCAGTTCCCGGCTGAGTTCCTGGAACAGTCCGCTGTGGCTGTGATTTTTGGAGGGGGCCGGTCCGCTGGCACTGTCTGTGGGTGAGCTGGCCACCGGCGCCGGATCCTGATTCCTCAGCACAATATTGATCTGCCGTGACGGTCTTCCTTCATCCCGTCCACTTGCCGCCGCTACATGTCCGTTCACCTTGTTCACCTCATTATACAGGGCTGACTTGCTCTAAACAGTCTATTCCGGTACAGGGGGTGTTATTAGCAGTTTCCGAAATTAGCAGATTTATAAAGATAACTGCTGCATTTTCCATTTGGTATAGGCGAGAATTTCGCGTGTCTTGTACTTGAACATCGACATGACCTTAGACTCCGTAACCCCAAGCTCCGGGTTCTTGAACTTAAGCTCACGTGCAATCTCCAGCGCACGGCGGCCATGGAAATCATGCGTAATGATAACTGCAGAAGACAAGCCCTCCTGCTGCATGACAGCCTTACTGAACAGAAGATTCTCATAGGTGCTGGTAGACTGATTCTCCAGATAGATCACATCCTCCGGCACATCATGTGCCGCCAGATACCTCTTCATTCCTTCGGCTTCAGTATACTTGTAATCGGGGTGATCCAGACCTCCGGAAACCACAAAATGGGTGAATACTCCTGAACGATAGAGCTCAAGCGCATAATCCAGCCGCTCCTTCAGACCCGGACTGGGTTCATCCCCCCACATCGACATTCCCAGAATTACACCTGCATCCGCTTTCACCATAGGCGCGGTTGTTTCTGCACTGTTAATTCTGCTAAATGCCACAGCGCACCAGATCAGTCCGGCAACGATGAGCAGAATCAGTGCAGCCCACAACATGCGCTTCATACGGTAGTGGCGCTTCCGGGTGACTCTGCGAATGGGAGATGAACCTCTTTGATAGACATACCATTCCATTATTATTTCCTCCTGAACTCTCCGTGATGAAACAATTCGGCACGGTGCTTCAGTGAAAGGGAGAAATAAGGGAAGGCATGAGCATCGATACTGCGCAGTATCGTATTCGCTGTAGACCAGGCTAAATTATAGTCACTGTCAGTTATATCGTCCCGTTCCAGCGCTTCCTCCAGCTCATCCTCATCCAGCAAGAACACTTCACCGTTCCACAGCACCACAACATCCAGGTACAAATCATCAAACCAGGGAACCCCTTGGTCTGTTACTCCCTGAACCTTGCAGGTGTCGATATACCATTGTACAATATTCTGCCGTTCGTCAAACATGGCCGTCACAATATAGTGGCTGTCTTTGGGAAAATACTGTAGCCATGAATACCCTTTGTCCGCAATGCGGTATGTATGCCTGCCATAGCTCTTCCACAACGGCTCCTTCAGCCCGTAAATGGTATACAGTGTAATGTAACCGCTGAATTCCCGGGTTTCCACATAGCGGCAGGCAAAATGGCGGCGCGTAATCCGGCGCCAGTTGGCCCGGTCTCCGAATTTACGTTTCATATGAATAACCCTCTCAGATAATGGTGCCTTCAGCTTAACACATTTCGCTTAGACACTCAAAATATCACTGTGATCCCAGTCACCAGAAAACCCCCGGGGGTCAAATGGTTCCATGGATTTTATTAAACCGCTGCTACCTACTGCGTAGTATTAACGCCTTCTACAAAACCGGCATTCGGATCGCTGCCCGGATCTGTAGCAGGATCCGTTACAGGTTCGCCAGTAGTACCGGTTGCTTCCGGAGCCGGCGTAGGCAGCGGTGTGCTTTGCACGGGCGGCGGTGTTATTTCAGGCTGAGGTGTTACTGTTCCGCCGTTATTGCCGCTGCCTCCATTGCCATTGCCGTTGCCATTGCCGTTGCCGTTGCCGTTACCATTTCCGTTTCCGTTTCCGTTACCATTACCATTTCCGTTGTTGCCGGAGCCGTCATCACCCGGAATACCGCCGTTTTCCCCGTTACCGGAGTTGCCGCCGTTGCCAGTGTCATCCGTAGGCAGGTTCGGATCGAGTGTTGGTTCAGGTTCCGGCGTTTGCAGTTCATCCTGCACGGACACCGTTACGATATCCGAAGGCTCACTTTCCACATCAAGCTCCGGATAATAAGCTGTTACATAATATTCATAAGACAGTCCCGGCATCGCACTTATATCCCCGACACTGCCAGTGCTCGTGTTAAGGAGCTGAGTAAAATCTGCTTCTGAGGTTTCCCGGCGGTAAATGCGGTAGTCCACCCCTGCAGCTTCAACCGGATTCCAGCTCAGGTTGACCGTCATGGTCGAGGCATCATAAGCCGCCTGCAGACCGGTTACAACCGGAGTCGCCTCAGGTGTCGGTGTAGCTTCAACCTCTGCCGAGCCTTTGGGAACCGGGAACGATTTGGCAGGAACGCCTTCCAGCGCTTCCTCCATGACCTTGCCCCAGAATGCTGCCGCGAGCGGACTGCTGTTCTTGAGCAGATGTTTCTTGCTCGGCTTGTCATAGCCCATCCAGACGGCTGCTGTCCATTCCGGTGTATAGCCGACGAACCAGACATCGCGGTTAGAGCTGATTCCTTCGTAGCCGCTCTGGGTGGTTCCTGTCTTACCGGCTACCGGACGGTTAATTCTGGCTTTTTTACCCGTGCCATCCTGTACGACCTTCTGCATCATCTCAGTCATCTGATAAGCCGTATCCTCGCTCATCACCCGTTCAGCGGTGGTATTGGCCTTATAGACCGTCTTGTCATCGCTGTCGGCAATCGACTTAATGGAGTAGGCATCCCGCAGCTCTCCGCCATTGGCAAATGCGCTGTAGGCCTGGGCCATCTCCAGTGTATTCGTCCCTTCACTCATCCCGCCGAGGGCAAGCGACAGGTTCTTGTCTTCATCCTTCAGATTGATGCCAAGCTTCTTGGCGAACTGGAAGCCGGTGTTCACACCGATCTCATTCAGCAGCCATACCGCCGGAATATTCTCTGATTTCGTTAAGGCATCCGCCATGCTGATCGTTGTCGAATAGCCATGCAGATTGTTCGGGCAATATTTGCCGAAGCACTGCTTCTCATTGCTCAGCCTCGAATCATTCGTGAATTTGCCGGATTCCAGCGCCGGTGCGTAGGCAACCAGCGGTTTGAACGCTGAACCGGGAGAACGCCGGCTGCCGTCAACGCGGCTGTAGCCTTTTTTCTCATAATTGCGTCCGCCCATCAGCGCCACAATACTGCCGTTCTCCTGGTTGATGATCGTCATCGAACCCTGCACCAGCTCATCGTCCACGCTTTTCTCGAAATTATCACTGTCGGCAAAAGCATCCTCAATGGTCTCCTGGGCATGCTTATCCATCGTTGTATAAATCTTATAACCGCCGATATTCAGATCATCTTCGGTAAGCCCGAATTTATCCTCAGCCTCGTCGATAGCATAATCAATGAATGCCTGGTAACGCTGCTTGCTGCTCTCAGGCGGCGTATAGTTATAGTCAACAGCCTTAGCCTCATCCATCTGTTCCTTTGTGATCGCCTTCTGATCATACATAAGCTGGAGCACAACCGCGCGGCGTTCCTTGGACAGCTCCGGATTACGCAGCGGATTATAGCGGGAAGGCCCCTTCGGCATCGCAGCCAGTGTAGCGATTTGCCACAGCTCCAGCTGGTTCAAATTACTCTCACCGAAATAACGGATAGAGGCGGCCTTGATGCCGTAAATGGTTCCCCCGAAAGGTATCCGGTTCAAATACATCGTGATAATTTCTTCTTTGGTATGCTTATTCTCCAGCGCAACAGCAATCGAAACCTCTGTCGCTTTGCGGAAGAAGGTCTTATCCCGGGTCAGGAAGATATTCTTCGCAAGCTGCTGGGTGATGGTGCTTCCGCCTTCAACCATGCTGCGTGCCGCAATATCCTTCACCGCCGCCCGTCCGATGGACCAGAAATCCACACCTTTGTGATCGAAAAACCTTTTATCCTCGGTAGCTACAAAAGCGGTGATCAGCATCTCGGGAAGATCCTCGTATTCCACCGGATCACTTTTCTCCAGGGCGAGCTCTCCGATCAGATTCGCATTCCGGTCAAAAATCTGCGTCGGCGGATTCACGGTCAATTTACCCTGGTTCTCCTCCAGCAGCTTCTGCCCGTTCAGCATAATGAACAAATAGCCGCCCAGCGCACAAAAAATCGCCAGTGCCGTTGCAAAAAACAAACTCCACAATACACGTTTCTTGGTTAGAAATTTTTTCTTTTTCTTTGGTTTCCCTTTGGAATTCGGCGTGCTGCTACCTCTGTTTCTATTGCCGCCATTCCTGGTTAGTTGGTCTCTGGACATTTTGCCTCCTGACTCCCTTAGCGGAAAAATCATGAATTATGGTCACGAATGAAAAGAACAACCTTCGCAGGTTGCTCTCTCGCACTCTCTATTCAAACGATTGATAAACAAAAAGGTTTCGCTTCAAGGCTGTAAAATCTTAAATCTCGTTATTATTGTCCTGCATCAGCGATACGCTGCGCTGTGGTGTAAACGTGGAAATCGCATGCTTGTACACCATCTGCTGGCGCCCGTCGCTGTCGATGACAATCGTAAAGTTGTCGAAGGCTTTGATAATTCCCCGGATTTGGAAACCGTTGGTCAAATATACTGTAGCAGGGATATTCTCTTTGCGCAGCTGGTTCAAGAACGTATCTTGGATGTTAATGGACTTGTTCATATGACGTACCCCCAATGGTTCAATTAGATTGTTCGTAAGTATATTCAACACCTTAGAGAAACTTTCCTGCTATTATACCATGTATTCTGCAAGCACAGCAATGTAATAAAACAGGCTGATATGGTATGTGAAACGTTAACACATGGATGAAATCAGCTCATTTATAAAACCCTTTGAAAGTTAATAAAAGATAAACCCTGATTTTTCAGTTGTTTTTTCTCCCAATCCCCTTTAGTTGAAATGGTTATATTTATAGTTCCCTCCACTACATATTAAATCTTCGGAGCCCTTCCGGTCAATCTCAATACCTCCAGCATCTGCTGTAGCCCCGCTTCAACAGGTTTATCCGGCACAACAATATCCTCTAATTCAGCAGTGACGCGGGAAGCTTCCGCATAGTCACTCTGGGCAGTTCTCTGTTCATGCTTTTAACATTTGGGTCCCCCGGTTATCTGTACATTCGGCAAAAAGAGGCATGGAGCAGGATGTAAAAAGATGCTTCCGGTAAAGCGCGAATACGCTTTGGAAGCATCTTACATGTTCGTGCAGCAACGAATGGATTTTATGGGGTATAACCTCAAGGGTTATATTGAATTTGCAAAGGTTTGCGCAATTTTATGCTGAATTATTGCGAAAATCTCATTATAGTCCAGACTCTCCTCCACGTCGATCCACTGAATTTCCTTCATGTGGCGAAACCAGGATAACTGTCTTTTGGCGAAACGGCGGGTATCGCGCTTCAGCAGGACCACAGCTTCCTCAAGCGTTGTCTCTCCCTCCAGATAGGCGGCAATCTCTTTGTAGCCCAGTCCCTGCATAGATACAAGGCTTCTGCTGTAGCCGCGCTCAAGCAGTCCCTGAACTTCAGCGACGAGTCCTTCCGCCAGCATCTGATCAATCCGTTCTTCAATACGTTTATATAGTTTTTTACGGTCCATAGTCAGCCCTATAAGGCATAACTCATAAGGGGATTCCTTCTTTTGCCCTGAAAGAGAGTCGGAAAGCGGAATGTTAGTCTGATGATAGATTTCCAGCGCGCGGATAATTCTTCTCCGGTCATTGGGATGCAGCCGCTCCGCACTGGCCGGATCTACCGCCGCCAGCCGGGCATGCAGCGCTTCCGCCCCATGCTCTTCTGCATAAGCGTCCTGCTCGCTGCGGAAAGCCTCATCCGCCACCGCCTCGGAGAAGCGGAATCCGTAGCACAGGGACTCAATATACAGTCCCGTCCCGCCAACAATAAAAGGCAGCCTGCCCCTGCGGCTGATCTCTTCGATCAGCCGGGTGCCCTGCTCCTGGAATTCTGCGGTGGAATAGGCCTCAAGCGGATCATGAATATCAATCAGATGATGGGGAATCCCCTTCATCTCAGCTTCGGTGATCTTCGCCGTGCCGATATCCATACCACGGTAGACCTGCATGGAATCCCCGGATATGATCTCGGCACCGAAAGCTCCGGCCAGCTCCAGACTCAGCCTGGTCTTCCCTACGGCGGTCGGACCGAGCAGCACGAGTACCTTGCGTTTAGTCTCTGTTGTCAATGGTGATCACCCCGTACGATGTTTTGGCGCTTGCTCTCAGCAGCTCCGTGAAGCCCAGGCGGGTAAACTCCCCGCTGAGCGCCTTCTCTTTCAGCACAACGGTCTTGCGTGCAACTCTGACCGCCTCAGCCACGCTCTCCGCCGACAATGCGGCGGGATTAGCGAACTTACGCAGCGGTGAGATCGCCGCTGAATCCGTCAGCGGAACCCGGAACATGGGGTCGAAATAAACAATATCGACACTGTTGTCCGGCTGAGCCTTCAAATACTCCAGATGGTCACCCCGCTGGACATTGATGCGGCGCAAGGCTTCATTCACCTTAATCTGGCCTGAAACATATTGGCTCATCCCTTCCAGCAGCAGCGCATACAGCGGCAGGGAGCTCTCCAGCGCCGTAACCCGGGAATGCTCACCTCCGGTGACGGCAAACAGCAGCGAGTCTCCCCCGAGACCCGCCGTACAATCCAGCACACTGTCTCCGGGCAGCATGCCCGCTGCATCAATCAGGGGGTCTGATTCGCCTCTAATGATCCGTTTCGCACGGACAAACCCCATGCTGGGATGGAACTCCATAGGCGGCATTTCCGGCGTTATCAGCCGGACTGCCTCCTGCAGAACAACCAGAACCTGTTCGTCCCCGTAGTGATCCACAAGCTTCGCCATGGATAACTTGGCACGGGGCGCATAGAGACAGCCGGTGCGCTCAGCCAGAGTCCGGGCCCGGTTTACAATTTCCGGTATCGGGTTAAAGCCCGTGGTTATAATCATGTTGCCTCCGATCTTGCTCTCTTCAAATGTACAGTGCTGCCACTACATCACGCGCTTAAACAGCTTCTCCAGATCATAGGAAGAAAAGGAGACGACTATCGGCCGTCCATGCGGGCAGGTATAAGGCTGGCGGCAGGCTGCAAGCCGGGAGAGCAGCGATTCCACTTCCAGCTCTGTGAGCTTCTGGTTAGCCTTGATCGAGGCTTTGCAGGAGCAGAGAATAGAGGATTTCTCGCGCAGCTTGGCGAGGTCAATCGACCGTTCGCTCAGCACCCACTCCGCCATCTCCTCGATGACCGCCTTCTCGTCACCTTCCGGGAACCAGTACGGCAAGGAACGGACCAGGAAAGTCTGTCCGCCGAAATGCTCAAGAAATACTCCCGCCTGCTGGAACCAGTGCAGCCGTTCGCTGAGCTGCCTGCTCTCCGAAGGCGTGAATTCCAGCGTGATCGGCAGCAGCAGCTCCTGCGATGCGTCTTCCGGCTTGCCGAATTTCTCATAGTAGAATTCATAATTCACCCGTTCATGCGCAGCGTGCTGGTCAATCAGATACAACCCGCTGTCATTCTGGGCGATAATATACGTTCCGTGATGCTGCCCGATATAATTCAGCTCGGGAAATTGCGGGAGTCCTGTGTCCTCGCTTCCGGCAGGAGCAACCGCAGGGGCGTATAACTCCTCTGCGGTTAGCATTTGTCCCCGGTCAGCCGCAGCAGCCTGCGGACGGTAGCTGTCGCGCGGACGGGATGACGGCTGTGCTGCAGTCCCGTTCCGGTAAGGTGCGGGCGGCATGATACCGCCGCCGTAAGCTGCAGCCGTCTCCCTGGTCTGAGACTGCGGCGGCAGAGAATTGCCGCCGCTTGGATAGCGCTGCGGAGCCCCGGCAGCGGCCCCACCGCCGAACAGCGGAGCACTGCTGCCGGTTAGCGGGGCTGCGCCGCCGGGAAACGGAGCTGCGCTGTTCCCGCCAGGGCGCGGCTGGCTGCTGCCTCCCTGCAGAGCATCAGCTTCAGCAGGCAGCCCTTGGATAGGACCGCGGCCAGCGGAAGCATCTGCAGGGTTAGCTGGCTCAGCACCTTGCTGCGGAGCTCCCGGAACCGCCCCTTTGGAAAAGGCGAACTGCTCCTGAATGAAGGAGCTGCTATTTTTGCCCCCGATAATTTCCTTGGTTGGACGTGGTATCAGGCTCTGTCCCATGAGCAGGCTGCGGATCTGCTGCTCCACGAATGCATACAGCTCGGTCTCCTTGCTGAAACGGACCTCCAGCTTAGCCGGATGCACGTTGACATCGACCAGTGACGGATGCATGTCGAGCTGCAGCACCAGCAGCGGATAACGGTTAATCGGCAGCAGCGTATGATACGCACGCATGATCGCGGCATTCAGTCCGTTGCTGCGGATATAGCGTCCTCCGACAATCGTCGTTACGGCATTACGGTTCGAACGCGTCCATTCCGGACGGCTGATATAACCGGAGATCTTATAATCCGGGTCCTCTGCTGCGACCGGCAGCATCGCCTTGGCGGCGGAGGTGCCGTACACGGCGGCAATAACCTGCAGCAGATCACCGTTGCCCAGCGTATGCAGCAGCTGATTGCTGTTATGCTGCAAGGTGAATGAGATATCCGGATGTGCCAGCGCCATACGGTACATCGCATCCGAAATATGGCCCAGCTCCGTCTGGATGCTCTTCATATACTTCAGCCGTGCCGGGGTATTATAGAACAATTCCCGTACGGTGAGATCACTTCCCCGGCCGGAAGGCGCATCCTCATTGCGGATCAGCTTCCCGCCCTCAATCTCCAGCAGCCGTCCCTTCCCGTCATCACCGCTGGCAGTCAGCAGGGTTAGCTTCGATACCGCCGCGATACTCGGCAGTGCTTCCCCCCGGAACCCGAGGCTGGTGATCAGGAACAGGTCACGGCCGTTGGCGATTTTGCTCGTTGCATGGCGGTAAAAGGCCGTCTCGCAATCCTCCGGCTCTATGCCGGAGCCATTATCCTTGACGCGGATGCTCTGCAGTCCGCCCTCTTCCACAGAAACTTCAATACGTGTGCTTCCCGCATCAATCGCGTTCTCCACAAGCTCTTTCACTACAGATGCAGGACGCTCCACTACCTCTCCGGCAGCAATCTGGTTGGCAATATGCTCGTCCAGCACATGAATCTTGGCCATTTTCGTTCACCCCGCGATTTATAAATAATGTAGCTGCAAACTCATAGTGCTGTCTGAATGAGCCCGCTAAAACCTTAATTAGCCCACTCGCTTATATACTCTCAGGCTTATAGCTCCCTGGCCTTCATCTTCAGCTCATTCAGCAGGCCCATCGCCTGCAGCGGCGTCATATTCATCAGATCCGCACCCTGTACAGCTGAGATCAGCTCTTTCAGGAGCGGATTTTCTTTGGCTGCCGGTGCTGCGACCCCGCCTTTGCGGTTCTTGCGCGGCTCGTCCTCACCAAAAATCGAAAGCTGCACAACCTCATTGTCCTCTTCCTCCGCAGGGGAAGCAAGTGAAACAGCTGCTTCCAGCTGAGCCGCAGCCATGGATGCTGCTGCCTGATTCTCCTGAATCACAGGTCCGGAACGGTCATTATAGCCCGTACCGTAGTTCAGCGGCACACTGCCCGGTGGAGACGCCTGTTCAATGCTCTGAAGCAGGCCGTAAGCGCGGTCGATGATGCCTTCCGGCAGTCCGGCCAGTCTCGCACAGTAAATTCCGTAGCTGCTGTCCGCCGCTCCCGGCACAAGCTTACGCAGAAAGTTGACCTTGTCCCCGCTCTCCTGCACCGCCATGGAATAGTTGCGGAGTCCGCCCAGACTCTGCTCCAGATGAGCCAGCTCATGGAAATGCGTCGATACCAGCGCCTTGCAGGCGATAGTATCATGCACGTATTCAATAACCGCCTGGGCGATAGCCATACCTTCACTGGTCGAGGTCCCACGGCCCAGCTCGTCAATGATGATCAGGCTGCGGGCCGTAGCCTTTTCGGTCATGACCTGAATATCGGCCATCTCAACCATGAAGGTGCTCTGGCCGCCGATCAGGTCATCCGCTGCTCCGATCCGCGTGAAGATACGGTCAATCAGCGGAACCTCGGCACTGGATGCCGGCACGAAGCAGCCGATCTGGGCCATGATGCAGATGAGCGCAACCTGGCGCATATACGTGCTTTTGCCTGCCATATTCGGTCCGGTAATCAGCAGGATATTGCCCTCATCCTTGCTGAGTGTGCTGCCGTTCGCAATAAAAGCGGAATCCTTCAGCACTGCCTCAACCACCGGATGGCGCCCGCCTTCGAGCCGCAGGTCATAGCTGTCGGACAGCTTCGGCTTCACGAAACGGTGCTCTGCACTAACCGCCGCAAGACATTGATACACATCAATCTCTGCCACCTTCTCGGCAAGCGCCTGCAGCCGGGGAACCTGGGCGCTAATCCGCTCACGCAGCTCGGTAAACAGACTGTACTCCAGGTCTGTCATTTTGTCCTGGGCCTCCAGGATCAGTGCTTCCTTCTCCTTCAGCTCCGGAGTAACATAACGCTCGGCATTGGCCAGCGTCTGTTTCCGTTCATATCTGCCTTCCGGAAGTGCAGACAGATTGGAGCGGGTAATTTCAATATAATAGCCGAAGATTTTGTTATAGCCGATCTTCAGGGATTTGATGCCTGTCGCCTGGCGTTCCTTCGCTTCCAGCTCGGCAATCCAGCGTTTGCCGCTGCTGCTGGCTTCACGCAGCTCGTCCAGCCGCTCATGATATCCGCCGCGGATAATTCCGCCGTCACGGACAGACACAGGAGCATCCTCAACAATGGCACGTTCGATATCCTCCCGGAGCTCTGCGCACTCATCCATGGACGTGCCGATCTCCCGCAGGGTGGCCGAACCGGATGTCAGGCACATCTCCTTCAGCGCCGGAATCTGCGCCAGCGACAGCTTCAGTGCGTTCATATCCCGACCGTTGGCGCTGCCGAAGGCAATCCGTCCGACGAGCCGCTCCAGATCATAGATTTCTTTCAGTGCTCCGCGCAAATCCTCGCGGACGATAAACTGGTTATACAAATAGTCAACAGCTTCGAGGCGGCGTTCAATCGGCGCACGCTGCAGCAGCGGCTTATCGATCCGGCGGCGCAGCAGACGCCCGCCCATCGAGGTTTCGGTGCGGTCGAGGAGCCAGAGCAGCGAGCCTTTTTTGGAGCGCTCCCTTACGGTTTCGGTCAGCTCCAGATTGCGCCGGGTGAACGGATCAAGAATCATATAATTTCCGGGCTCGTAGGGAGAAATCTGGGTGAGCTGCCCAAGTGACCGGCGCTGGGTCTCGCTGAAGTAGGAGATCAGCAGCGCCAGACAGCGGCCGCGTTCCTTCTCCAGCCGTACCCAGGCCGCTTCGCCGAACTGGCGGCGGGCCAGTCCTTCCTCCTGCTTGTCCCATGGTGTATAAACTACTGGCTTAGCCAGCAGGGAAGCTTCACTGCGCAGCAACTCCAAGAGCGCCGCGTCCCCGATAATCTCTGCCGGCTCATAGATGCCGATCTCATCCCGCAGCCATTCGGTGCTGGAGAGTACAGAGGTGACATACAGCTCACCTGTTGTTAAATCGCAGGCAGCCAGTGCTGTCATTCCATCTTCCTCAGTCACACAGACGAGGTAATTGTTGCTTTTGTCCGTTATAATTTTGCCGTCCATCACGGTGCCCGGTGTAACTACACGGACGATATCGCGGCGGACCATTCCTTTGGTCACCGCAGGATCATCGAGCTGCTCGCAGATAGCGACCTTGTAGCCTTTCTCGATCAGGCGCTGTATGTACCCCTCGGCAGCATGATGCGGCACTCCGCACATTGGAATCTTTTCGCCGACCCCGCCATCACGGCCTGTTAGTGTAATCTCAAGCTCCTTCGAGGCAAGCAAGGCATCCTCAAAGAACATTTCATAGAAATCGCCCAGACGAAAGAAAAGGAAAGCGTCTTTTGCCCCTTCCTTCACTTTTAAATACTGCTGAATCATCGGCGTATAGTTTGCCATCGTCTACCTCCATGCCTACTTCATACTGTTCTCTATTATAGCAGAAACTTCCCTCTCAAAGTTACCCGCAGCCTCTTCCGGTCTCCTGCTAAAACCTGGTGTGCAGATTTTCCGGCGGCTGGCAGCAGCTTTTCTCCCGAGAATAAAGCATTTTTTCTATAATATGACCTATGGAATCGGCTGTACACTCTCTCTTATGTAAGGAGGAACAATCGTGATACGCAAGCTCAATGAGGCTGTCCGCGTTCCGCTGATGACACTGCTGCACAAAGACCCTGCACTTCAATTGTTTATCGTCGGGGATGTGGAGAATTTCGGGTTCGAACGGGATTTCATGGAGCTGTGGGGGAGATGGATGAACCGGCCCGGACGGATCAAAGCGGTAATGCTGCGGTTCTATGGAAGTTTTTTGCCGTTTGCGGAGGGTTCTTTTGACGTGGAAGGGTTCGCGGAGCTGGTAAGAAAGAGCGGAAAAGCCGAAATGCTCTCGGGTTCATCACAGGTACTGCGGGAGTTCAGCCAAGTGCTGGAGTGCCAAGGTTTAGCCACAAAGGTGGTTGCCCGCTTATGCGCTGAGTACTGGAAGAGGGCAAGCCGGATGAATCTACAAAAAGCTGGGGTTCACCGATATCGGCACCTGGTCCATGTTGTACATATAGGAAACTGGAGCCCCCTCTTAGAGAAGGGTAGGCCCTCCTGTTTAAGAGGCCGCTATAAAGCGGAATGATAGTGGAGTTTATAAAGCCGTGATCCGGTGAATCCCCAAAATCCTGCACATTATACAACATTTCGCTCATCATTGCGGTCTCAATCCAAAATTGTTGTAGAAAAGGCAGTATTTCGCCTTCTCCATACAGCTTAGAGGGATAAATTCCTGTATTTCATACAACATTCCTTCCGCACAGACAGCTATTTGAGAATCAAAGTTGCATAATGTACAACATTTAAGTCTCACAGTGCTAACTAAATAAGTCTCCAAGCTACCGGCAACGCTTCAGGTGTGGATGTCACGTATTCTGCTGGGCCTGCAGCGATTGTCCGGTAATTGAGTAGACCGCTACTCACTAAAAGAAAACAGACAGCCGCTGTTATAAAGACAGCTTCTATTGAAAAGTATCTTCCGGTCTGGCCGGGCGCGCCCCGGAGACTGACGGGGCGCTGCCGCACCACAAGCCGCGGATATCACGCGACTCGTCCCAGGTCTGCTGCGCGGCTATAGAGCGCAGCAGCGGCTCTATGTAGCTGGCGGCGGTTGCGTAGCCGCCCAGCGCGCGAAGC